>JANXVP010000168.1 GCA_025351615.1 Ramlibacter sp.
GCTTCAAGCACACGGTGCAACTGTGGACGGAGTGGGTTTCGCGAGGCCTCTCGGCCACGAAGGATTGCGGGCGGCTGTTCACGTTGATTGCCCAATGCAAGGTCGGCCAGCGATCCGGACGCATCGAGCCGCGAATGCGAAAACGAACTCCAAAACCCTATCCCTGGTTGAAAGTGCCGCGCGCCCACGCTCGCCGCCAAGTCGAAAGGCACGGCCATGCATGGGAGCCAAGGTAAGTGCCATTCCCCTTTAGGAGACATCCATGAAACGCATCCTCGGCACCCTTATCATCGCGGCCGTGCTTCTGGGCGGCCTAGCCCGCGCGGCCGACTGGCCAACTAGACCCATCACGTTTCTTCAACCTTACGGCCCGGGCACGAATCTCGACAGCATCACGCGTTTTCTGGCGGAACGCATGGGCGCTGAATACAAGGTGCCTATCGTCGTGGAAAACAAAGCCGGGGCGAACGGTGTGATCGGTACCGAGATGGCCGCGCGCATGCCGGGAGATGGCTACACCTTTCTGTTCACAGGCCCTGGTCACTTCACCAATGAGGTTCTGATGGGCAAGGTGCCGTTCGATCCAATCAAAGACTTTAAGCCGGTGGCACGACTAGCCAGCGTCATGCTGGTGCTGGTGGTGCCCAAGAACTCACCATTGAACTCGGTAAGGGACATCGTCGAGTTTGCCAAGAAGAACCCCGGAAAGCTGAGTTATGCCAGTGCTGGCAGCGGCAGCGCCCAGCATCTCTCCGCCGCCGGATTTTCCGCGACCACCGGCGCATCGCTGCTGCACGTGCCCTACAAGACGCAGGCCCAGGCGCTGACCGACACTATCGGTGGCCAGGTCGACCTAACTTTTGCGGCTTTGACCACCGCTGCCGCGCAGCTTAGGGCCGGCAACCTCCGCGCAATCGCGGTGACCGGACCGCGTCGCTCTCAGAGCTTGCCCGACCTGCCCACTGTCGCGGAGTCAGGCTATCCGGGCTACGAGTTCTTTTCTTTTAACGCCGTGTTCGTGCCTGCCGCCACGCCAGACGAGATCGTTCGCAAATTCTCGGACTCGCTGGCCGTGCTGGTGAAGTCGCCACGTTTCGTCGAGCTATCACGGATTCAAGGTTTCGAAAGCGATTTTGCCGATTCGACCGCCTGGGCCGCTGCCATCATCCCGGAACGCAAGAAGTGGGCCGACCTGATCAAGACCAGCGGAGCCAAGCTTGAGTAATTTTCATTTCGACGCACGTGCCGCCGTCATCGGTCAGGTGCTGTCGTCCCATGCCGAAACCTACGGGGAAAAGATCTTCATGACCTGGCTGCCCACGGGCGAGACTACGAGCTACCGCGAATTGGAGGAACGTACACGTCGCGTCGGAGAAGGCCTGACCGCAAAGGGTGTCGCGCCTGGTGGGCATGTCGGGGTGTTGATGAACAACTGCCCCGAGCAACTGCTGGCGATTTTCGGCACCTGCCGCGCTGGCTTCGTGACGGTGCCCATCAACTCAGCTGCGAAGGGGCAGTTGCTAACCTATTTCCTGGACTACGCCGATTGCGAGGCGTTGGTTATCGAAGAGACGCTATTGCCGCGCTTCCTGGAGATCAACGAAGCCTTACCGCGGATCGCTCATGTATTCCTGGTGCGCGTACCGCGGCCTGATGGGCATGGCAGGGTAGCTGAAAATGTCAGCCTGCCCCAACCCGGAACGCGCCTGTCCACGGGCGCCGTTGTGCATGACTTCGCCGACCTGCTGGCAACCCCGACGGTGGTTCAGCCGCGGAGCGGCGATCAGACGCAAGGCCCGCGCTTTAATGACCTGGCCATGTTGATGTTCACTTCCGGCACCACCGGGCCGTCCAAGGCCATTATGTTCTCGCATGCTCAGTTGGTTTATTGGGGAACAGACGTCGCCTTTCACCACGAATACACGCCGCAAGACATCGCCTATGTGTTCTTGCCGCTTTTCCATGGAAACGCGCTTTTGGGCAGCACCATGGGCTCGCTGCTGGCGGGTGCATCCATTGCGCTTGCGCCGCGTTTTTCGATCAGCAACTTCTGGCGCCACCTGCGCGAGAGCGGCGCCACGGTATTCAACAGCGTTGGCGCGGTCACCAATTTTTTGTGGCGGTTGCCGCCGTCGGCGCAGGACCTCGACCACAAGGTGCGGCGCTGCCACTTGGCGCCCGTGCCCGGCTTCGCCAGGGAGCTGGAAAAACGTTTCGGCATGTCGATCATGAGCGCCTTCGGCCTGACCGACTATTGCCTTGGCTCGGCCTACAACACCAGAAGCCGGCGCGACAAGCTGGGCTCGTGCGGACTGCCGCGTACCGGTGTCCAGCTGCGCATCGTTGACGTCGACGACTTCGACGTTCCCGCCGGGATTCCGGGGGAAATCCTGCTGCGCAACAATAACCCTTGGGGCGCATCGCTTGGCTATTACAAGATGCCCGAAGCCACCATCGCTAGCCGCCGCAACCTGTGGTTTCACACGGGTGATCGCGGCTGGATCGACGAGGATGGCTATGTCTGGTATACCGATCGCATTAAGGACGCGATCCGGCGGCGCGGCGAAAACATTTCGGCATTCGAAGTCGAAGAAGTCATGCGCACGTATCCTGCAATCGCCGATGTCGCTGTCTATCCGGTGCGCGCGGAAACCAGCGAAGACGAGGTCGCCGCGACGGTGATCCTGCGACCGGGGAGCGAGGCCAGCTTCAGCTACGAGGCCTTGCTAGAGCATTGCAACCACAACCTTGCTTACTTCATGGTGCCCCGCTACATCCATGTGGTGGACGACATGCCCAAAACGCTGACCCAAAAAATCGAGAAGTACAAGCTTCGCATGCAGGCCGAGTCCGACCTGTCCAGGTTGTGGGACCGCGACCGTGCCGGCGTGAAAGTCATGCGCTGACCCACGCGCTCGCTTTCGCTTTGTGGCGAGAGCCGCATCCACCTTCCAGCCACTGATTTTCAGGAGACAACATGCGCACCAAACCCGTTCCCACCACATCCATCGCGCGGTCCACCGCCGACCAGATTTTCGTGCGCGAGGCTGATCTGGTGAATGAGCTCATCGGCGAGCTGACTTTCACCGAAATGATGCTTTTCCTTCTGACCGGCATGAAGGAGTCGACCAAGGCGCAGATCCGTGTGCTCGACGCAGTGCTCGTCACGCTGATGGAGCACGGCCTCACGCCCAGTGCGATCGCGACCCGGCTGATCTACCACTCGGCACCCGATTCTCTGCAGTCGGCCGTCGCCGCCGGCCTGCTTGGCGTTGGCACCACCTTTATCGGCACCATGGAAGGGTGCGCCGCGAACATCGAGGAGATGCTGGCCGCACCCGAAGGCGTCGAAGGGCGCGCGCTCGCCATCGCACAGCGCTACCACGCGAGCCGCAAGCCGCTGCACGGCTTCGGCCATCCGCACCATAAACCTGACGACCCGCGCACGCCCAAGCTGTTCGCTGTTGCAGAAAGCGAGAACGTGCCCGGCCTGCACATCGGTGCATTGCGCATCTTGTCGGCCCAGGTGGACAAGGTCTATGGCCGCCACATCACGATTAACGCGACAGGCGCAACTGCTGCGCTGCTGGGCGAGATCGGCATTCCGCAAAAGATCATGCGTGGCGTCGCCGTTGTCAGCCGTTCGGCCGGGCTGGTGGGGCACATCCTGGAGGAAAGCCGAAAGCCGTCCGCTGTATTCATCTGGGAAACCGTGGACGAAGCGATTCCTTACGTTCCTGAGTAAGGCAGGAGCGTGCAACGCCGCCTCGCAAGCCAGATCGGCTACCTTCGCTTCAATCGACGCTTGCTCCCGACGCCTTGACCACCTTGCCCCACCTGGAGATATCGGCCTTGAGCAAGGCTGCAAATTCCCGCGGGTCTGTGAGGTAGGGCTCGGCGCCCTGGGCGGCGAACTTGTCGGTCACTTCCTTGGACTTCACGATTTCATTCACGTCCGCGTTGATCTTGCGGATGATGCTGGTCGGCACTTTGGCCGGCGTGAACAGGCCGAACCAGGGATTGACGTCGAAGTCCTTGAAGCCCGCTTCGGCAATGGTGGGGATGTCGGCGAACGAGCTCGCACGCTTGGCGCTGGTCACGGCGATCGGATGCAGGATGCCGTTTTTGATTGCGCCGGAAGCCGACGGCAGGCTGGTGAACACCAGGGTGATCTGACCGCCCATCAGGTCCTGCATGGCGGGGGCGGCGCCGCGGTAAGGCACGTGCGTCAGCTTCACTCCGGCGGCGGAATTGAACATCTCGCCCAGCAGGTGGTTGACCGAGCCGTTGCCGGCCGAGCCGTACGTGAGCTGCGATTTTTTGGCGGCGGCGATCACATCAGCGACGGTCTTGAGCGGCGAGTCGGCCTTGCTCACCATCACGAAAGGCAGCGTGGCGAGGGTCGCGACCGGCGCGAAATCGTGCTCGGGATCGAACGGCAGTTTCTTGTACAGGGAGCCATTGATTGCATGGGTGCCCACATAGCTCATGAGCAGCGTGTAGCCGTCAGCAGGCGAGTTCGCTACCACTTCCATGCCCAGGTTGCCGCCCGCGCCTGCACGGTTCTCGACCACAACGGGCTGGCCCCATTTGTCGCTGAGCTTCTGCGCAATGATGCGTGCCAGCGCGTCCGACGCACCCCCGGGTGTCTGGGGCACCAGGATTTTCACCGGGCGGTTGGGGAAGTCCTGGGCGAGCGCGCCGCTCGCCGCGATTGCCAATGTCGCGATGGCGAACCACCTCCGGATGCGGTTGAACATGCTTTGTCTCCTGTTGAAATGAATTTCAGCTCGTGCGGGTGATCTGCTTGAGCGCCAGGTCCAGCTGCTGATCCATGGGCGCCTCGAAAAAAGACGGGTCCTGGCCCGCCACCACTTCCGCCGCGCGCCGTTCGATCAGCCTTCGTAGGCGGTAGCGCGCGCGCTGCTGTAGCAACACCGCCCGGCGCTCGCCGCGGCCCAGCCAAGCCTGATGCCGGTCGATCCCGTCCGACATCGCGGCGACCGATTCAGGCTTAAGCGACGACACCAGCAGCACTGACGGCCGCCATGCGCCTTCCTCATGCCTTGTCAGCGATGCAATGCGCTTGATGTCGGTCGCCATCTTCTGCGCGCCGGGCAGGTCGGCCTTGTTGATGACGAAGATGTCGGCCATCTCCATGATGCCGGCCTTCATCGCCTGCACCACGTCGCCGCTTTCGGGCAGCAGCAGCAGCACCAGCGTGTCAACCTGGACCCGCGCGGCGTATTCCACTTGTCCTACGCCGACAGTCTCCAGCAGAACTTCGTCGAATCCGAACTCATCCATCAGGTCCAGCATTTCCGGTAGGTTGTCCGAGAGTCCGTCTGCCGTCGAGCGCGAGCCGATGGAGCGGATGTACAGCTCCGACATGCCGGGCAGTTCATCCATGCGGATGCGGTCGCCCAGGATCGCGCCACCCGTGCGGGGGCTGCTTGGGTCAATTGCCAGGATGCCCAGGCGCCGGCCCGGCGCGCGGTACAAGGCCAGATGGCCCGCGAGCGTGCTCTTGCCGGCGCCCGGTGCGCCAGTCAGCCCGATGCGCCGGGCCGCGGTCGATGCGATGGTCTGTCGCCGACTGCGCATCAGGTCGGAAGCGCTGGCGTTGGCCAGCCGCGTCAGGGCCTGCCCGAGCGCGTGCCGGTCCAGTTGCTCGCTGCTCATCCGTGCTCCTTTCCAAGCACCTCGTCGCGATGCTCGTCAAGCAAGGGCGGAAGGCCGTAGCGCGGCGTGTAGCCGTCGAATTTAAGCGGGCTGGCCACGGCGCGCAGCGCCTGCGAGCCGTCACCGAGCGTCACCACCAGGACGCGCGAGCGGGTCAGGTCGCTCTCAAGCGCTTCTTTGAGGGTGCCCACCTCGGCGGCGACGACCCCCAGCGGCGCGAGGCGGCGTACCCACTCGGCGGCGGGGGCTGTCATCAACACCTCGCCGATGGCGGCGAGCACGGCCTCGCGGTTCTGGCGCCGGCTCGCCATGGTGACAAACTGCGGATCGTCGATCCATTGCGGCCGGCCCGCTTCGCGGCAAAATTTCCGCCAGAACTTGTCGTGGGTGATGAAGAGCGTCAGCCACCCTTGGGCCGTGGGGAATATCTGCGCCGGCACCACGTAAGGGTGCGATGAATTGGCCAGACGCTCGACCGCTTCGCCGGTGTTGAGCGCCGCGCCGGCGAGATAGTTCAGCTGCGACAGCATCACGTCGTACATGGCGACGTCGACCTGCCCGCCCTTGCCCTCGACGATCTTCGCCAGCAGGCCCATCGCGGCCACCAGGCCGGCCGAGTTGTCGACGGCGGAGTATCCCGCCTTGGTCGGCGGAGCCGACGGGTCGCCCGTGAGCGCCATCACGCCGGTCAGCGCCTGAATTACGTAATCGTACGCCGGGCTGTCTGCATACGGCCCTTCCAGGCCGTAGCCGGTCAGCGCCACACAGACGATGCGCTCGTTCCAGCGGCGCAGGTTACTGTAGGTCAACCCGAGCTTCTTGATCGCTGACGGCCGCAGGTTGGTGATCAGCGCATGCGAGCGGCCCACCAGCTTCTCTAGCTGCGTGCGTCCGGCGCCGCTCGCCAGGTCGATCACTACGCTTTTCTTGTTGCGGTTGAGACTGGCGAAGTAGGCATTGTGGGGACCGATGAAATGCGGGCTCACCGTGCGCGCGATGTCGCCCTCGGACGGCTCGATCTTGATGACCTCGGCGCCCATGTCGGCCAGCAGCAGCCCGCAATACGGCCCGGCCAGCATATGGCCGACCTCGATGATGCGGATGCCGGACAGCGGACCGCTCATGACAGCTTGCGCGCCAGTTCTGCAACAACGTCGTCCAGCGGCATGTCGGCCGTGAACACGGCCGAGACACCCAGCTCGCGCAGCACGTTTTGGTCGGCGCCGGGGATGGTGCCTCCCACGAACACCTTGACGTTCCCGGCCTTCAGCGCGCGCAGCTGCGCCAGCACGTCGGCGACCAGTTCCTTGTGGCTGCCCGACAGAATGCTCAGGCCCACCGCGTCCACGCCTTCGTCGACCGCCACCTGGGCGATCTGCTGCGGGGTGCGGCGCAGTCCGGTGTAGATCACCTCGGCGCCCGCATCGCGCAGTGTCAACGCCACGATTTTGGCGCCGATGTCGTGACCGTCCAGCCCGGGCTTACCGACCAGGATGCGCTTTCCGGCCAGGGGCCTCTGCATCGTTGACTCATTCATAGATTCACCGGTTCCTTGAATTCGCCCCATTGCTTCTTCAGGCAGCTCACCATTTCGCCCACCGTGGCGTAGGCATGGCAGCAGTCGACCAGGTACGGCATGACGTTTTCGCGGTCCTTGGCGGCCGCGGCGGACAGCTTGGCCAGCGAGGCGTCCACCGCCGACTGCTGCCGCGTGTCGAGCACGCGCTGGAATTTCTCCAGGGCCCGTTGCGCGACCGTCGGGTCGAGCGTGAACAGCTCGCGCACGCCAATCTGCTCGTTCTCCTTCTTGAAGAAGTTCTGCCCCACGATGACGTTCTTGCCGGCGTCGGTGTCGAGCTTGCGCTCCAGGCCGCGCTCGGCCAGACGCAACTGCATCCAGCCGTCCTCGATGGCGGGAATCACGCCGCCGTAGGCATCGATCTCCGCCATCACCTTCGTGATCATTTCCTCCATGCGGTCGGTATGCTGCTCCAGGAAGTAGCTGCCCCCCAACGGATCCACCGTTCGGCCGATGCCGCTTTCGTAGGCCAGGATCTGCTGCGTGCGCACCGCCAACTCCGCCGAGAACTCGGTGGGGATCTGGAAGGCCTCGTCCATCGCGCAGGTGAAGATCGATTGCGCGCCGCCGAACACAGCCGCCATCGTTTCCACCGCAACCCGCACCACGTTGTTGTACGGCTGCGGCGCCACAAGCGACGAGCCGCCGCAGACCACGCCAAAGCGGAAGTGCTGCGCCTTCGGATCCTTCACGCCATAACGCTCCTTCATGAACCGGGCCCACAACCGTCGCCCGGCCCGGAATTTCGCGATCTCGTCGAAGAAGTCCATGTGCACGTAGAAGAAGAACGAGAGGCGCTTGGCGAATTTCTCGACATCGCCCCCGCGGCTGCGCAGTTCTTCCACATAAGCCAGGCCATTGGCCAGCGTGTACGCCATCTCCTCGGCCGCCGTCGCACCGGCATCACGCACGTGGGCGCCGGCAATGCTGATGGCGTTGAAGCGCGGCGAAACGTCGTTCGAGTACAGGATCGAATCGGCGATCAGCCGCATCGACGGGCGCACCGGGAAGATCCAGGTGCCGCGCGCGACGTACTCCTTCAGGATGTCGTTCTGGATCGTGCCGGTAAGCTTCTCGCGCGGCACGCCCTGCTTGTCGGCCACCGCAAGGTACATCGCGTAGATGATCGCGGCAGTGCCGTTGATGGTGAAAGAGGTCGAGATCTTCGACAGGTCCAGGCCCTGGAACAGGATCTCGGCTTCGCTCAGGTTCGACAGCGACACACCGACCTTGCCGATCTCGGGCCGGGCCATGGGATGCGTGGGGTCGTAGCCGCACTGCGTGGGCAGGTCCAGCGCGACCGACAGGCCGGTCTGGCCCTGCGCCAGCAGGAACTTGTAGCGCTCATTGGATTCTTCGGCGGTGCCAAAGCCCGAGTACTGGCGGATTGTCCATAACCGGCCGTTGTAGCCGTCGGGGAAGATTCCGCGAGTGAACGGGTATTCGCCTGGCTGGCCGATGTTTTGCGGGTTGACGGCGCTCGCATCGACGCTTGTGGGCACCGGAATGCCACTGCGGCTGACCGACGTCATCGCGGGCTCGGGCGCGGTTGCCGGTTTCTGTCTCATGTTCATCAGGAAACCTTGGATAGGAGTTTTTCGGAAGCGGCCCAGTGGTCGTCGTGCAACCATGTCTGGATCAGGTGTTGCTGTTCGACCGCGCGGTGCGCCTGCCAGGACAGGCCCTGGCGCGATGCGATGCCCTGGGCCTTGATGCCGCGAAGCACTTGGGGTGGGCACGCGAGCAGCGGCTTGGTAAAGGCGGCAATGTCCTTGCCCTCGGCGCCATCGGACACCACCACGTCGGCCAGCCCCCACGCCAGCGCCTGCTGGGCTTCGACCAGTTCGCAGCGGCTCATCATCCGCGTGGCATGGGCCGGTCCGACCAGTCGGAACAGGTCGGGGCCGCCGCCCCAGGCCGAGGTGATGCCGAGCTTGGCCTGGATGAAGCCGATCCGCGCGTTGGCTCCCTGCATGCGCATGTCACAGGCTAGCGCCAGTTCGGCACCGCCGCCGATGGCATCGCCATTGAGGTACGCCAGCACCGGCACCGGGCAGTGGCGGATGCTTTCCAGCGCGGCGCCTGCCTCTTCCATCATGGCCATCACGGCGACTTCGTCGCGCACGCTTGCCAACTCCTTCAGGTCTCCCCCGGCCGCGAAATAGCGCTCGCCTGCGCCAGTAACGACCACGTAGCGAACGTCCGATCGCGAGCCTGCCTCGGTGACGGCCGCGGCGAGGGCGGCGAGCACCGGCCGGGCCAATGCATTGTGTTTGTGGGCGCGGTCGAGGGTGATCCAGACGGCGCCTGGTTCGCGCTCCCGGACGAGGATGTCCGAGGCCGAACTGCTTTTTGTAGTGACTTCCATGGGACCCATGGTAGATTTCAAGATGTTCGTTGAAAAGAACAAATGTTCCGTATTTCGAACGCCCAAAGAAATCGGGGGCCGTAGTTCCAAATTGGTTTGCCTTTGTTCAGATAGCCGAACTTCTTTGCTAGGAGAGCTGGGATGAGCGGATTGGCAGTCACTGCGGTCGAGCGGGTTCTCGACATCCTGGAAGCGTTCCAGACCAGCCAGAAACCCTTGTCCCTGACCGATCTGGCGGAGGTCGCGGGCATTCCCAAGAGCAGCTGCCATGCCATCGTCGCCACGCTGATCGCGCGCGGCTATCTGTATTCACTAACGCGTCCGCGCGCACTCTACCCGACCCGCCGGATGTACGACATCGCGCGCGACATCCACGAGAAGGATCCGTTCGTGGAAAGGATGATGCCCCTGCTCGAACGGCTGCGCGACTCGTCGCGCGAGACCGTCATCCTGGGCAAGCAGCAGGGCGATGCGGTGATCTACCTGCAGGTGGTGGAAAGCCCGCATTCGATCCGCTATTCGGCCAAGCCGGGCGAATTCAAGCCACTGCATTCGAGCGCCATCGGCAAGGCGCTGATGGGCAGCCTCAAGGAGCCCGAGCTGCGCACGGCTTTGAAAAGCCTCGACCTGAAGGCCGCCACGCCGGCGACCCTGACCGATCGGGAAGCGCTGGTCGAGGACATCCTGGACAGCCGGCGCCGCGGCTATTTCCTGACCCGCGGCGAGAACGTGCCGGACGTCTGGGCCGTCTCCGCCTTTCTCACGGTCAACGCCCAGACGCTGGCCGTTGCGATCGCCGGTCCGCGGCACCGCATGGAGACTAGCGTTGCGGAGGCCGCGCAGCTGCTGCTAGCCACCTGCAGCTTCATTTCGCGCCAGTGGTCCCGGGGGTGACCCCGCATTGCGCGCAGGACCCACCGACGCTGTGCAGCGAGCGCTGCAGTAACAAGCGCATCGGATGCGAGCAGGGCGTCGAGGCCAGCATCGGGAACATCTGCGTTTGAATAGCAGGTCGCGTGAAGGGCATCCCAGCTAAATCGTTTGTCTACGTGGGGGCCGACCCGATGGCGCTGGAAGTACCGCGTCGACGGCAAGATGCCCCGGCCTGCCGGCCTGCCGGCAAGCGCAGCGTCCAGCCGAATCTGTTGACTCGACGATGTCGATGCCGGTGACTTCCTCGCCTACCGCATGCTCCACCTGCAGCCGCGTGTTCATGTCCAGGAAGTTGAACTTCCCGGCGCCGTCGTACAAGGTTTCCACCGTGCCGATCACGTCGTAGCCGAGTTCACGCAGCACGCCGACAATGCGATTGGCGGATCCCGCTCCCGTTGCCAAAGCTGCGTTGCGCCAGCGAGCGCGCCTGCTCCACGGCTTTCAGCAGCTAAGCACTGTGGTGCGCCGCCAGCGTGCCCGCCTCGTCATCGCCGAGCAGTCCGAAGCTCACGCCCATAGCCATGCGAGGCCGGCGATTTCCTGGCGCACTGCGGCGCGACCGCGCCTCCGTCTGGTCACCGTTAAGCCAGACGCAAACGACGCAGGTTTCCTGGCGACGCCGCCATCCGCCGGTTTTCAGGCCAGCGCCTGGCGTGCGAGAGCAATCAACTGAGTGACCTCCGCTTGGGTCCCATCGAAACGGGTCACCAGGCGAATAACGCCGCCGCGCCGTCGGGCGAAGCGGACGCCGGCACCCGCCAGCGCCTCGATGGCCGGTTCGGGCATGGTGACGAACACGAGGTTTGCCTCGACCGGCGTGATCAGGCGGGTGCCCGGCAGCGCGGCCAGGTCACGACCCAACTGCGACGCGAGTGCGTTGGCGTGGGATGCGAGTCGCAGAAACAAGCCGTCCTCGACATAGGCGATAAGCTGCGCGGCGGCGAAACGCATCTTCGACCAGGTCTGGCCGGCCCGCCGCAACCGGTACGACAAAGGCTCGACCAGAGCCTGGTTGAATACGACGATGGCGTCCGCCCCCATCGCCCCATTCTTGGTGGCGCCGAAAGAGAGGATGTCGACGCCCGAGCGCCACGTCATCTCGGCCGGACTGCATCCCACTGTCACCAGGGCGTTGGCGAACCGCGCGCCGTCCATGTGGAAACGGATGCCGGCATCGCGCGCACAGGCGCCGATGGCGGCGAGCTCCTCGCGGCTGTAGACCGTGCCGCATTCGCTCGCCTGCGTGATCGAGACGGCGTCCGGCTGCGGCCGGTTGCGGATGCCCCGTTCCGCCCGCCCCAGCGCTTCCGCCAGCGTTGCCGGCGCGAGCTTGCAATTCCAGCCAGGAAGCGCGATGAGCTTGGCACCCCCGGTGAACGCTTCGGTCGCACCGCCTTCGGCGGTGTGGATGTGTGCTTCTTCGTGGCAATAGATACCCCCGTAGGGGCGCACGCAGCTGGCGAGCGACAGGGCGTTGGCTGCGGTGCCGGTGGAAACCGGAAGGACCGTCACCGCGGTCTCGAACAGGTCGGAAAATTTTCGATTCAGCAACGCCGTGTATTCGTCGTCGCCATAAGAGGCGGCCGGTCCGTGATTGACGGCCTCCAGCGCACGCAGGATTTCAGGCGTGACAGTGGCCACGTTGTCGCTGCGGAAATTGAGCGAAAGGGCGCCGTGACTGTGGTTCACTGCGAAAGGCCTTCGTCGCTCACAGCATTGCACCATCCTGCTGGCGCAGCCGCCGATGGACCAACAGAAGTGGGGCGGCAGTGAAAAGAATCAGGATCGCGGCGGCTGCCGAGGCGGA
>JANXVP010000205.1 GCA_025351615.1 Ramlibacter sp.
GCTTCAACGTGATGAGCGCCCAGACGATTGACAAGATTTCCGGCCTGGTGGCGGTGAATTCGCTGATGGCGATGGTTGGCGGGACACTGGCCGCCCTGCTGTTCGGACGCAACGATCCGGGGTTCGTGCACAACGGCCCGCTGGCCGGCCTGGTTGCCGTTTGTGCCGGATCCGACGTGATGCACCCGGTCGGGGCCCTGGCGGTCGGCGGCGTCGCGGGCGCTATGTTCGTGGTGATGTTCACACTCACCCAGAACAGATGGAAGATCGATGACGTCCTCGGCGTCTGGCCGCTGCACGGCCTGTGCGGCGCCTGGGGCGGTATTGCCGCCGGAATCTTCGGCAGTCGGGCACTTGGCGGGATCGGCAATGTCAGTTTCGGCGCCCAGGTCATCGGGACGGCAATGGGCATCGGCTGGGCGCTGCTGGCCGGTTTCCTGGTCTACGGGCTGATCAAGTCAGTCACCGGGCTGCGGCTGTCGCAGGAGGAAGAATACGAAGGGGCCGACTTCTCGATCCATCGAATCGGCGCCACGCCCGACCGCGAGGCGGACTGGTGATCCGATGCTGGCGCGAGGCGTTTTCAGCACAGATTCGCCATTTTTTACCCCATGCAGCCGGTTTTGGCCCATAATGGCCCGGTGCCGCGGTTTGATACCCGGCACAAAGTCTGCGGTGAATGGTCAGTTTCGCGTCTTCGAAGTGAAGTTTTTCGGTTTGTGATTGCGTGTCGGACTCCCCATCGCTTCGTGCGTTTTTTTTTGATGATGGAGTCCAATGATGGGCAACAAACTTTACGTGGGGAACCTTCCCTACTCTTACCGCGACAGTGACATGGAGCAGGCTTTTGCTCAATACGGCACCGTGTCGAGCGCCAAGGTCATGATGGAACGTGACACCGGCCGCTCCAAGGGCTTCGGCTTCGTCGAGATGAGCAACGATGCCGAGGCGCAAGCCGCAATCGCTGGCATGAACGGCCAGCAAATCGGTGGTCGTGGCCTCGTGGTCAACGAAGCCCGCCCGATGGAAGCCCGCGCTCCGCGTAGCGGCGGCTTCGGTGGTGGCGGCGGCGGCTACGGTGGTAGCGGCGGCGGCGGTTACGGCGGCGGCGGCGGCGGCGGCGGCGGCACCGGCGGTGGCGGTGGCCGTAGCGGCGGTGGTGGCGGATATGGCGGCGGCGGCGGTGGCCGTAGCAGCTACTGAACACTCACCTGTTTCCAGGTGACATTAAAGGGGCCCTCGGGCCCCTTTTTCGTTGTTGCGCCCATGGTTTCCCGACCTGCCGCAGCCCGGCTGTGCTCTTGCCGCAAACGCTGGGACCTGCGCCATAATGGTATTGCGTGGGCGCAGTTTTTTCACGCAGGTTTGCGGTGATCAGGTCACTTTCCGCGTTGCTGGCTCGGTTGAATGCGCGCTCGGGACTCCATCGCTCAGGTCAACGTTTTTATAGGAGTCCCAGCCATGGGCAGCAAACTGTACGTCGGCAATCTTCCGTATTCGGTGCAAGACAGCGATCTTCAGCAGTCATTCGGCCAGTTCGGGTCGGTCTCCAGCGCCAAGGTGATGATGGACCGCGAGACCGGCCGCTCCAAGGGCTTCGGCTTCGTGGAAATGGGCAGCGACGCGGAGGCGCAGGCGGCGATCAGCGGCATGAACGGCCAGCCGCTCGGCGGCCGCGCCATCGTGGTCAATGAAGCCCGGCCCATGGAAGCCCGGCCGCCGCGCAGCGGCGGCTTCGGCGGTGGAGGCGGCGGTGACGGCGGCGGCGGCGCAGGCGGTGGTGGTGGAGGCGGTCGGGACGGCGGTTTCCGCAGCCCCTATGGCTCCGGTCCCCGCGGCGGCGGTCGGGACGGTGGTGGCGGTGGCGGCAGCCGCGGCGGCTACTGAGTTCAGGTCCAGCCCCGGAAAAAAGGCTCCTGCGGGAGCCTTTTTGCTGGTCAGCGCTGCTCCTGCCGATGCTTGCGCGGCCGACCGGCCAGCATCTGGTCGAACAACGCAATGGGCAGCAGCCGCAGCAATCTGGCCACGATTCCCATCTGCCAGGGGATCACCCGATAGCTGACGCCTGCTTCGATGGCGCGAAAGGCGCGGTCTGCAAAGTCCGGCGCCTTGATCAGAAAGGGCATTGGGTACCGGTTCTTGCGCGTGAGCGGCGTGTCGACGTACCCCGGGCAAAGCGTTACCACCCCCACGCCGCTGCCCCGCATTTCACCGCGCAGGCTCTCGCAATAGCTGATGACCGCCGCCTTGCTGGCGCAATAGGCACCGTGGCCCGGCAGGCCGCGGATGCCGGCGACGCTGGCCATGCCCACCAGCCGCCCGCTGCCGCGCAGCACCATGGGCGCAACGAAAGGATGAAACGTCGCGGCCAGCCCGACATTGTTGGTGGCGAAGGTCCGCGCCAGCACGTCGATGTCTCCGCGCACCGCGGTATCGATGCCGGCGCTGATCCCGGCGTTGGCGATCACCACATCCGGCAGTCCCTGACCTGCAATGCAGGCCAGGCCGGCCGCCACGATGCTGTCGGTGTCGGCGACATCGGCGCCATACACGGCATAGCGCTGCGGATCCAGGCCCTGCTCGCGGGCCCAACGCTCGATCTCGCCCACCCGTCTTGCCACCAGCGCGAGTCGCCACCCCGCCTGGCCATAGCGCCAGGCCAGCGCCTGGCCGATTCCGCTCGAGGCGCCAGTGATGAAAACAAGCGGGTCCATGCGATCCACCGGGCTTATGGTTTGGCAGCGGGAACCAGCAACCCGTGCACCCGCCCGCTCAGGTCCATCACGCGGGTCACGTTGTCAAAATCCATCCGGTCGCCGGTGAAGCGGTCGGTGCCCCGGACCAGCACCACAGGCTTGTGCGACTTCACCCGTTCCGTGGTGAGGAATGTGTGCAGGAATTCGCCGCGAAATTCGAGCAGGGGCGTCGGGCGCCCGTCCGGGCCCCGGACCGGCGCCCGCGTGACAACCGCGTCGCCCAGCAGCTGCACCTCCGACCCGTCGGCATTGGACAACGCGCGGATGGCGGTCGCCACCGTCAGGTCGCCGCGTTCGTTGTAGGAGCGGATCCGCGGCTTGTCGATCTCCAGCGTGTCGGTGTCGGGGTAGTGTCGCCCCTCGGTGCCGAACACCTCGCTTTTGAGCCGGCCGGTCGCGTCGAAGGTCTTCACCGAAAAGACCCGCATGGTGTAATCCGGATCGTGTCGCGCCAGTCGCGGGGTGTTGGGCAGGCTGAAGCCCGGCGTATTGCGCGCCAGCCAATAGGTCCCCAGCGCCATCACTCCCATCAGGATGATCGGCAGGTAGATCGACAACTGGTCCCAGGCGCCCCAGACCATGGCGAGCGCCTTGCGCGACGGCGAAGCGGGCAACGCGGCGCTCAAGCGTAAGTCTCCAGCAAGCCGGCGTAACGCCCGCTCGCCACCAGCAGCAGGTCGCAGAATTCGCGCGCCGCACCATGGCCACCGGCCGCGGCGGTGACATGATGCGCAACGGCCCTGACCTCCGGGTGCGCATTGGCGGGGGCGCCCGCGAACCTGCACCGCCGCAGCACCGCCAGGTCCGGCCAATCGTCCCCGATGCCGGCAGCCTGCGACCAGTCCAGCGCCAGCGCGGACAGGGTCGCCTCGGCGGCGGCCAGCTTGGCTTCGGTGCCGTAGTGCACGTGGTCGATGCCGAGCGCCGCCAGCCGGCTGCGCAAGGGCGCCGAATCGCGGCCGGTGATCACGGCTGGCGTGATGCCGGCGCACTGCAGCAGCTTCAGACCGAGTCCGTCCAGGATGTTGAAGCGCTTGAGGCTTTCGCCCTGCTCCGACAGGTACAGGCCGCCATCGGTGAGGACGCCATCGACATCGAAGAAAGCGACACGCACACCCTGGGCCTGGAGCAGCAGCTCGGGCGGGAAGTTCAGTGCCGGCACTAGATCACCTTGGCGCGCATCAGGTCGTTGCTGTTGACCGCGCCGCACAGGCGGCCTTCCACATCGAGCACCAGCACGCTGGTGATGCGGTGCTTTTCCATCAGTTCGGCCGCTTCGACGGCGAGCGCATCGTCACGGATGGTGCGCGGTTGGGGAAACATCACTTCGCGCGCGGTCACCCCGCGCAGGTCCACCCCTTGCGCGACCAGCCGGCGCAGGTCGCCGTCGGTGAAGATACCGAGCACCCGGTTGTCGCCATCGACCACCGCCGAAGCGCCCAGCCCCTTCGCGCTCATTTCGCGCATCAACGCCGGGAACGCAGTGTCCGGTCCGACCCGCGGCACGGCGTCGCCGGTGCGCATCACGTCACCCAGGTGGGTGAGCAGCTTGCGTCCGAGAGCGCCGCCCGGATGGGAGCGGGCAAAGTCTTCGGTGCGAAAACCGCGTGCGTCCAGCAGCGCCACGGCCAGCGCATCGCCCAGCGCAAGCTGCGCGGTGGTGCTAGCAGTGGGCGCGAGGTTCAACGGGCAGGCTTCCTTCTCCACGCCGCTGTCCAGCACCACGTCGGCGTGCCTGGCCAGTGTTGACATGGCGTTGCCGGTCATGGCGACCATCGGAACGCCCAGTCGCTTGAGCACCGGCAGGATGACGGTGATCTCCTCGCTTTCGCCGCCATTGGAGATTGCCAGCACGAGATCCACCGGCTTGATCATCCCCAGGTCGCCGTGGCTGGCTTCGGCCGGGTGCACGAACATCGCCGGCGTCCCGGTCGATGCCAGCGTTGCCGCCACCTTGCGGCCGATGTGCCCGCTCTTGCCCATGCCCATCACGACCACGCGACCACGAACCTCCATCATCATCTGGACCGCGCGGGCGAACGCGCCGTCGGTGCGAGCCTTCAGGCCAAGAACGGCGGCAGCTTCGATCTCGAAGGTCTCGTGCGCCAGGCGCAGGGCGCGGGCGGCGTCGAAGGGCTTGTCCTGCGCTTCGCGCACGGCGTCTGCCGAAGTGATCATCCGCCGATTCTATGGCCGGCCCGCAGCGCAGGCTAGCATCGGGGCATGTCCGGCCTCGAACTGACGCTGCTTTACCTGCTCGCCGCGGTGCTGGGCGTGGTGGCGAGTCGGTCGCTCAAGCTGCCGCCGATGCTGGGCTACCTGGTGGTGGGGGTGATCATCGGGCCCAACGCGCTCGCGCTCGGCAACAACGCCGACGGCGTGCGGCACCTGGGCGAATTCGGGGTCGTGTTCCTGATGTTCGTGATCGGGCTCGAATTCAACCTGCCGAAACTGCGCGCGATGCGTCGGCACGTGTTCGGCCTGGGCCTGGCGCAGGTGGTGCTCACCATCCTGCTGGCGACCATCGGATCGCTGTTTCTCGCCGTGCTGGCGCCGACCTTATGGCGAATGAGCTGGCAGACTGCGCTGACCCTGTCGGGCGCCCTGGCAATGAGCAGCACCGCAATCGTCGTCAAGCTGATGGTCGAGCGCCTCGAGCTGGAAAGCGAACACGGCAAGCGGGTGATGGGCGTGCTGCTGTTCCAGGATCTGGCCGTGGTGCCGCTGCTGGTGCTGATTCCCGCGCTCGGCAGCCCCGCGGAACACCTGCTGCTGGCGCTGGGGATCGCAGCATTGAAGGCGGCGGCGTTGATCACACTGCTGCTGGCCGGTGGCCAGTGGCTGATGCGCTGGTGGCTGACGCTCGTGGCGCGCCGCAAGAGCCAGGAACTGTTCGTCCTGAACCTCTTGCTGGTGACGCTCGCGCTGGCCTACCTGACCGAACTGGCGGGACTGTCGCTGGCGCTGGGCGCGTTCATCGCCGGCATGCTGATTTCAGAAACCGAGTTCAAGCACCAGGTCGAAACCGACATTCGTCCCTTTCACGACGTGCTGCTGGGCCTGTTCTTCATCAGTATCGGCATGCTGCTGGACTGGCGCCTGGTGGCCGACCGCTGGAGCCTGGTCCTGCTGCTGGTGACAGTGCCGGCCCGGATGCTGGGCGCGTCGATGGGCACCTCGCTGCGGACTGGCCTGTACCTCGCGCAGGCGGGGGAATTCGGCTTCGTGCTTCTCATGCTCGGGCAGCAGAACGCGCTGGTGCCGCCGGCGCTGCTGAACCCGATCCTGGCCAGCATGGTGCTGTCGATGGTGGCCACGCCTTTCATCATCATGTACAGCAACCGCATCGTGCTGAAGGTGGTTGCCGGCGAATGGCTGCTGCAGTCGCTCCAGATGACCACCATCGCGCGCAAGTCGATCAACACCAGCAAGCACGTCATCATCTGCGGCTATGGCCGGTGCGGACAGAACCTCGCGCGCATGCTCGAGCGCGAAGGCATTCCCTATCTCGCGCTCGACCTGGACCCGGACCGGGTGCGGCAAGCCGCGGCCGCCGGGGATTCGGTGGTCTTCGGCGATGCGGCGCGGCTGCAGGCGCTGATGGCTGCCGGCCTGGCGCGCGCCAGCGCCATGGTCGTGACCTACCTGGACGTCAACGGCGCGCTGAAGGTGCTCGACCACAGCCGGACCCACGCGCCGCAAGTGCCGGTGATCGTGCGCACCCTGGACGATCGCGAGCTGGAGAAACTGAAGACTGCGGGCGCCACCGAAGTCGTGCCCGAGACGCTGGAAGCGTCGCTGATGCTGGCCAGCCATGCATTGGCCCTGGTCGGCGTGCCGATGCGCCGGGTGATCCGTATCGTGCAGGACCAGCGCGACGCGCGCTACCGGCTGCTGCGCGGCTATTTTCACGGAGCCGACGACGACACCGTGAACGAACGCGACCAGGAGCGGCTGACCACCGTCACACTGCCGTCCGACGCGCGCGCCGCCGGAAAACCTTTGGCGCAGTTCGCGTTGAATGCCATCGGCGTGCGGGTCGCCAGCATCCGGCGGGCCAACGGGCAGGTCGTGCCGCTGGACGGCCACCCGGTGCTGCTGGATGGGGACGCGCTGGTGCTCTCGGGTGTGCCTGAAGCGCTGGCGCTGGCCGAAGAGCAATTGCTTCGCGGTTGAACGGACTGCTCACCCGCAGAGACGCGGGTTGCGGATTCAGCGCAGGTCGCCGTACTGGGTTCCGCTCAGAAGCGGTGACTTCTGATCCGCATCGGGCAGCTCGGTGTCCTCGTAGCCGGTCAGCAGCGTGTAGCTGCGCGGACCGTTGCGGCCACTGCCCTCGGCCGGTCGCGACGCGCCCCTTGCGGCAGACAGGGGAACCGGCCCGGTGGACCCGGCCACCAGCGCTTTCCTGAAGGCTTCGACTTCGCCCGCGTGGATCGGCTCGTAGGCTCCGCCGGACCGGGCCGTCGCCACAAGAGGTGCCGGCGCGAAGTGCAGCGGCGTCGGCTGCGAGTCCAGCGGCATCGGCTGCGAATCGCTGGACCGGGAGGATTGCCGTGCGCCGGGGCGGCCGACCGCCGCGGGCTCATTCAGGCGCCAGTACACAGCCGTCACGACCAGGTCGTGCCGGGACTTGGCGGATTGCGCGATTAGTGCCTCGATCTCGGCCAGGTGGGCGGCGTCGCCGGTGGCTCCGCGCGCCAGGTCGATCATGATCAGGAACTGGCGGCCGTCGGTGTCGAGCGACAGCACCTTGAATTTGTAGCTCGCCGACAAGACGCCGGCCCGCACCATCGCCTCCCGCACGACTGCGTAGAGAAGTTCGCGCCGGGCCGCCCGGTCGGTCTTGCGTTTGCCCGGCTCAGTGCTCCTCGCCGATTGGGCTTTCGACGCACTCTTGCGTGGCGCGCCGGCGGATGCATCGGCTTGGGAGAGCTTCTTGATCGGAAACAGCAAATTCAGCAGGGACATGGGGGCCTTCGACGAATGGGACGATTGTGGCGCGCCAGGCAGAAAAATGGGCGCAGTTGGGCCACAGCCGCGATCTTCAGGTGACTGCAACCCGGCGTGGCGTGCTCATCAGCCGGCGTGACACCAGCGAGCCCAGCGCCATCGCGACTTCGAGCGCCACTGCGGGCTGCCGGTTGGTCAGTTCGGTGAACCGGATCGGCGTGATGCACCAGATCTTGGCGGCGCTTGCCGCCTGCACCGTGGCGTTGCGCGGGAGCCGGGAGAAGAAAGCGCCTTCGCCGACTGCGGAGCCGGCTTCCACGATCGCCAGCCGGACCCGGCCCTTCTCGTCTTCGTAATGGACGCTGAGCGAGCCTTCCTCGATCAGGTAGAGCGTGCGATCCACGGCGCCCTGTTCGATCAGGCGCTGCCCCTGCAACAGTCCGAAAGGCTGCAGGTAGCCCCCGAGCACATCCCACTGCGCCAGCGTCAGGACTGGCGAAAAGGCATCGCTTGACGCGTTCTGCTTGATGACCTTGATCAGGGTCTGGACGTCGAACTTGAGGGGGGATCGCAGCGGTGCGTTCATGGTGGCTCGACACTAACGAGCGCCCGAAGCATGGACAAGGCGTTTAACGAGCACTTACATCTGATACGGGAGTTCGTGCGGTTACCGCAACGCTCTACTTGCCGATGCAAAACCCCGAAAAAATCACCCCCAGCAGGTCATCGGCACCGAACGCACCGGTTATTTCGTTCAACGCGTTCTGCGCGAGGCGCAATTCCTCGGCCAGCAGCTCGAGCGATTGGGCGCGGGCCGAGAGATGCGCTGCTGCTTCGGCAAGATGGACATCGACCCGCTTGAGCGCCTGGACGTGACGTTCACGTGCCATGAACGCCCCTTCGGGCGCCGACTGCCACCCGGCGACAGCCAGCAGCTTGCGGCGCAGCCCGTCCAGGCCGGCCCCGGTTTTTGCGGAGAGCGCGATGCTTTCATGGCCGGCCATCGGCTGCCCCTTCGCTGATGGGGCAGCATCGAGCTTGTTCCACACGTCGATCACCGGCACCTTGCCGGAAAGTTTGGCGGCCAACGCCTGGGCGATGCGCTCGTCGCCGGCCTCGTAGTCGGCTTGCTGCAAGCGCGTGAGGTCATGCAGGAAGAGCACTGCATCCGCGCTTTCGATCTGCCCCCAGGCGCGCTCGATCCCGATTCTCTCGATCGTGTCTTGACTCTCGCGCAGGCCGGCGGTGTCGATCACGTGCAGCGGCACGCCTTCGATCTGGATGGTCTGCGCCACCACGTCGCGGGTGGTTCCGGCCACCGGCGTCACGATCGCAAGCTCGGCGCCGGCCAGGGCATTGAGCAGCGAACTCTTGCCGGCATTGGGCTGGCCGGCAATCACCACCTTGATGCCTTCGCGCAGCAACGCTCCCTGACGAGCGCGCTGCATCACGCGCGCCAGCGCTTGCTGCAATCGCTCGAGCTGGCCCCGGGCATCGGCCTGCTGTAAAAAATCGATCTCCTCCTCTGGAAAGTCGAGAGTTGCCTCGACCAGCATCCGCAGGTGGATCAGCGCGTCGCGCAGCGCATGGATCTCACTGGAGAACTCGCCGGTCATCGACCGGCTCGCGCTGCGGGCGGCGGCTTCGGTGCTGGCGTCGATGAGGTCGGCAATCGCCTCCGCCTGCGCGAGGTCGATCTTGTCGTTCAGGAAGGCGCGCTCGGTGAATTCGCCGGGCCCGGCGACGCGCAAGCCGATGGCCGCGCCGGCCTCGACGCAGCGCGCCAGCAGCAGCTGCAGCACCACCGTGCCGCCATGCGCCTGCAGCTCCAGCACGTCCTCGCCGGTATAGGAATGCGGCGCCGGGAAATGGATCGCCAGGCCCTGGTCGATGGCGCTGCCGTCGCTGGCGCGAAAAGGCAGGTAGGTCGCTTCACGCGGTTTGAGTGACCGGCCGCAGACCGCTTGCACCACCAGGTCCAGCGACGTCCCCGACACCCGCACGATCCCGACTGCGCCGCGCCCCGGGGCGGTGGCGATCGCGGCGATGGGCTGGGAGTGACGGGACAGCATGTGTCCCGGTTTTACCGGAACTTCGGCAGGTTGAACTGCGGAGGGACGCCCATGCGCTTGTTGATCAGCCATTGCTGCGCGATCGACAGCACGTTGTTGGTGATCCAGTACAGCACCAGGCCGGACGGGAAGAAGAAGAACATCACGCTGAACGCGAGCGGCATGATCCACATCATCTTGGCCTGCATCGGGTCCGGCGGCGCCGGATTCAGCGCGGTCTGCAACATCGTCGTCAGCGTCATCACCACCGGCAGGATGAAGAACGGATCGGGCGCCGACAGGTCGTGAATCCAGCCGACCCAGGGCGCGCCCCGCATCTCGACGCTGGAGAGCAACACCCAGTACAGCGCGATGAACACCGGGATCTGGACCATGATCGGCAGGCAGCCCCCCATCGGGTTGACCTTCTCGTCGCGGTAGATCTTCATCATCTCCTGCTGCATCTGCTGCGGGCTGTCCTTCAGGCGCTCCCGCATGGCCATCACCTTGGGGTTGATGGCCTTCATCTTGGCCATGCTCTCGTAGCCCTTGGCCTGCAGCCAGTAGAACGCGATCTTGATCAGCAGCACCAGTCCCATGATCGACCAGCCCCAGTTGCCGACCACGCTGTGGATGCGGTCCAGCAGCCAGTACAGGGGCTTGGCCAGGATGGTCAGCCAGCCATAGTCCTTGACCAGTTCGAGTCCGGGCGAAACCTGCTCCAGCACCTTTTCGAGCTGGGGCCCGGCGAAGAATTTCGCGTCGACCGACTTGCTGGCGCCGGGCGCGATGGCGTCCAGCGGCGCGATCATGCCGACCGAATAGAGGTTGCTGTCCACCTTGCGCACGAACAGCTCGCGCTTGACGCCGTCCGGCAGGATCCAGGCGCTGGCGAAATAGTGCTGCACCATCGCGATGTAGCCGCTGGTCGAATCCTTGTCGATGTCGGCCTTGTTGTTCTCGATGTCCTTGAACTCCACCTTGTGGTATTTCTTGGCCTCGGTGTAGACCGCTGGTCCCGTGAAGGTGGAATAGAAGGACGACTCGCCCGGCAGCTTGTTGCCGTCGCGCACCAGCTGCAGGTACAGCTGCGGAGAAACCGCCGCCGTGCCGGTGTTTACCACCTCATGCCTGACCGCGACGTCGTAGGCGCCGCGCCTCAAGGTGTAGCTTTTCACCAGCTTGACGCCGCCGACGTCGGCCGATTCGAACCGCAGTGTCAACGCCCCGGCGCCGTCCTTCAGGTCGCGGTCGCCGCTGACCGTCATCGGCGTCTTGTGGGTCGGAAAGCTGCCGCCGATCAATCCACTCTGTGCCACATAGACGCGGCCGGCGTTCTCTTCGAGCAGAACGAAGGTTCCGTTCTTGCCATCGCCCGCCTGCTTCAGGAATTCGGTCTTGACGATGGTGCCGCCGTCGGTGTCGAAGGTCAGGCGCAGCAAATCGGTGGTGGCCGTGACCTGCTCGCGCGCAGAGGCTGGCGCTGCCATCGGCCCGCCGGGAACCGCGGAGACCCCCGCAGCGCCCGACCCCACGGACGCGGAGGGCGCAGGCAGGCCGCTGGTGGTGGGCACGCTCGAAGCGGGCGCGGCGACCGGCGCCACAGCGCTCACCGCCGGCTTGGTACCCAGCAGGAAGGTGCCTTTCTGGCCATTGTGAATTTGCCATTTGTCCCACAGCAACACCATGGAAAAACCAAAGATCACCCACAGGATGGTGCGGCGAATGTCGTTCATGAGGATTTCTTTTTTGAATGGGGGGGGAGCAGCTGGCTCAGGAAGCGCGGCGCCTGGAGCTGTTCCGGCACCGGATCAGCGCCGCCCTCACACCAGGGATGGCAGCGGCCAAGGCGGGCCAGCGTCAGGTAGCTTCCGCCAGCGGCGCCGTGCTGTTCCAGCGCCTGCAGCGAATAGACGGAGCAGGTCGGCGTGAACCGGCAGGCAGAACCCAGCCAGGGAGACAACAGCAGCCGGTAGCCCTTGACCAGCCCGATGAGCGCCGCGCGGATCACTGCGCGGCCCGGGCGAACAATTGCTGCAGTTCGGTGCGCACCGCCAGCTTGAGGGCGTCGGAGCTGGCGCTCGGAAATCTGGTGCGGTCGAAAGCGCTGCGCAACCGCACCACATGGGCGGCCGGAGGCAGGCTTGCTTCGACGTTTTGGCTCACGGCGTAGATCTGGCGCTTGATTGCATTGCGAGTCACAGCCCGTTTGGCCCAGCGCTTGGGAATCAATGCGCCGACCCAGGGCTCTTGCACGGCAAACAGCGGCCTGGAAGGCGGCAGTTGCGCGTCGAGCCCGGTGCGGTGCAAGGCAAAGTGGGTCGTCCTGGCCACCGTGCCACCCGCCAAAACGGCCTGGAACTGCGCCCGGGTCTTGAGCCGCTGCACAGGAAGACCGCGTGGCTGCGGCTGGAACTTCAGACGGCCAGGCGCTTGCGGCCCTTGGCGCGACGTGCGTTGATCACGGCACGGCCACCGCGGGTCTTCATGCGGACCAGAAAGCCGTGGGTGCGTGCGCGGCGCACTTTGGAGGGTTGGTAGGTGCGTTTCATGTTGGTTCTCGGGGTAGCTTTCAATTATCGCGTAAATCCGCCACCCCGGCAAGGCGACCGCCCATTTCCGGGGCTGCGCGCGGGACCTGCGGCAGCCCTGTCGCGGACCGGTTCTTTGCTCGGCCATGATTGTGGATAACGCTTTGATAAACTAGAATTCAGGGTAGGCGCAATCAATAATATCCACAGAGGCGGCAGGCAAGAATGAGTGAGGGGCAGCACAAAAGCGCCGCATCCAGTGCGGCGTTGAGCGCAGGCGAAAGCTTGTGGCAAGCATGCATCGAGCAGCTGGCGCAAGAACTTCCGGAACAGCAGTTCAATACCTGGATTAAGCCCTTGCTGGCGCAGGTGTCGGACGATTTTTCGCACGTGACCCTGTTCGTCGCCAACCGCTTCAAGCTCGACTGGGTGCGGGCCCAGTATTCGCATCGAATTGCCATCATGCTCGAGAAGCTGTACGGCCATCCGGTGCACCTTGAGTTAGCACTCGCTCCGCGTGAATCACAGGCCCGCACTTACTCCACGCCCACGTCGTCGAACTCCGGTTCAGTCGCCGAACCGGCGGAACTGGCGGACGACAGCGCTTCCGCGGCGTTCAAGAACCGGCTCAATACCGCGCTGACTTTCGACACGCTGGTGGAGGGCACGGCCAACCGGATGGCGCGGGCCGCGGCGATGCATGTGTCCGGCATGCCGGGCCAGCTTTACAACCCGCTGTTCATCTATGGCGGGGTCGGCCTGGGCAAGACCCACCTGATGCACGCGGTGGGCAACAAGCTGCTGGCCGACAAGCCGGGCAGCAAAGTTCTCTACATCCACGCGGAGCAATTCGTTTCCGATGTGGTCAAGGCCTACCAGCGCAAGACTTTCGACGAATTCAAGGACCGCTACCACTCGCTGGACCTGCTGCTGATCGACGACGTCCAGTTCTTCGCCAACAAGGACCGCACACAGGAAGAATTCTTCAATGCTTTCGAGGCCCTGCTGGCCAAGAAATCCCACATCGTGATGACGTCGGACACCTATCCGAAGGGGCTGGCCGACATCCACGAGCGGCTGGTGTCGCGCTTCGATTCGGGCCTCACGGTGGCCATCGAGCCGCCGGAACTCGAGATGCGGGTCGCCATCCTGATCAACAAGGCCCGGGCCGAAAGCGCCGAAATGCCCGAGGAAGTGGCCTTTTTCGTGGCCAAGAACGTGCGCTCCAACGTGCGCGAGCTCGAAGGGGCGCTGCGCAAGATCCTGGCCTATTCGCGCTTCAACCAGAAAGAGATCTCGATCATGCTGGCGCGCGAGGCGCTGCGGGACCTGCTGTCGATCCAGAACCGGCAGATCTCGGTCGAGAACATCCAGAAAACAGTGGCCGACTATTACAAGATCAAGGTCGCCGACATGTATTCCAAGAAGCGGCCGGCCTCGATCGCCCGCCCGCGCCAGATCGCGATGTACCTGGCCAAGGAACTGACCCAAAAGAGCCTGCCCGAGATCGGCGAGCTGTTCGGCGGCCGCGACCACACCACGGTGCTGCACGCGGTGCGCAAGATTTCCGGGGAACGCCAGCAATTGACCGAGTTGAACCAGCAGCTCCACGTGCTGGAACAGACCCTGAAAGGGTGAAAATGGCGGTTGTCGCACCTGAACCGAAGAAATCAACAGAGAAAGAGGAGTCCGCATGATCGTCCTGAAGGCAACTCAAGACAAAGTGCTCGCCGTGCTGCAGTCGGTCGCCGGCATCGTCGAGCGCAGGCACACGTTGCCGATCCTGGCCAACGTCCTGATCCGCAAGACCGGCGGTTCGGTGCAGCTGACCACCAGCGACCTGGAAATCCAGATCCGCACGACGGCCGACCTCGATGGAGACGCCGGCAACTTCACCACTACCGTGGGTGCGCGCAAGCTGATCGACATTCTGCGGACCATGCCGGCCGACCAGACCGTCAGCCTGGAGAGCAGCCAGAACAAGCTGATCCTCAAAGGCGGCAAGAGCAGGTTCACGCTGCAGACGCTGCCGGCCGAAGACTTCCCCTTGGTGCAGGAGGCCGCGAGTTTCGGCCCGGTTTTCAGCGTGCCGCAGAAGACGCTCAAGGACCTGTTGAACCAGGTCTCTTTCGCGATGGCGGTGCACGACATCCGGTATTACCTCAATGGCATCCTGTTCGTCGCCGAGGGCAAGCAGCTCTCGCTGGTGGCCACCGACGGCCACCGGCTGGCGTTTGCCAACGCCACGCTGGACGTCGAAGTGCCGCGGCAAGAGGTGATCCTGCCGCGCAAGACAGTGCTGGAAATGCAGCGGCTGCTCAGCGATGCCGAAGGCGCCATCGAAATGCAGTTTGCGAGCAACCAGGCCAAGTTCAGTTTCGGCGGGATGGAATTCGTCACCAAGCTGGTCGAGGGCAAATTCCCCGACTACAACCGCGTGATTCCCAAGAACCACAAGAACCATGTCACGCTGGGCCGCGCGCCCTTGCTGGCCAGCCTGCAGCGAACCGCCATCCTGACCAGCGACAAGTTCAAGGGCGTGCGCCTGAACATCGAACCGGGCACGCTGCGGGTAGCCAGCAACAACGCCGAACAGGAAGAAGCGGTGGACGAGCTCGACATCGACTACGGCGGCGACGCCATCGAGATCGGCTTCAACGTCACCTACCTGATCGATGCGCTGACCAACATGGACCAGGAGATGGTGAAGATGGAACTGGCCGACGCCAACAGCTCCGCGCTGCTGACCATCCCGGACAACGCGACGTTCAAGTATGTGGTGATGCCGATGCGGATTTGAGGACGTCATCCCCGCGAAGGTGACGCGCAGCGTCATCCCCGCGAAGGCGGGGACCCAGAGCTCCCCTTTTTTGTGCCCTGGATTCCCGCCTACGCGGGAATGACGAAGTCACCGACCCGCCCAAAAGGCGGGTTCCGTATTTCAAGAGTTTGAGAGAAGTTGTCTATGTCTGAAGAAAACAAGCCCGATGATTCCGTCCACGTGGGCGCCGGCGACGAGGGAAGCTCCAATTTCCAGCCGCTGATCGACACCAACCAGGCCGGCGCCAGTGCCGCCTACGGCGAAGGCTCGATCCAGATCCTGGAAGGGCTGGAAGCGGTGCGCAAACGCCCCGGCATGTACATCGGCGACACCTCGGACGGCACCGGCCTGCACCACCTGGTGTTCGAGGTGGTGGACAACTCGATCGACGAGGCGCTGGCCGGCCACTGCGACGACATCGTGGTGACCATCCATACCGACAACTCGATCAGCGTGACCGACAACGGCCGCGGCATCCCCACCGGCATCAAGTGGGACGACAAGCACGAGCCCAAGCGCTCGGCCGCCGAGATCGCGCTCACCGAACTGCACGCCGGCGGCAAGTTCAACCAGAACAGCTACAAGGTCTCCGGCGGCCTGCACGGCGTCGGCGTCTCCTGCGTCAATGCGCTGTCGAAGATGCTGCGCCTGACGGTGCGGCGCGAGGGCAAGGTCCACGTGCTGGAGTTCTGCCGGGGATTCGTGCAGAACCGGATCGTCGAAACCGTTGCCGGACCGCAGGGACAGACCGAGGTGTCTCCCATGCAGATCATGGGCGACACCGACAAGCGCGGCACCGAAGTGCACTTTTTGCCGGACAACACCGAGATCTTCAAGGAGAACAGCGATTTCCATTACGAAATCCTTTCCAAGCGGCTGCGCGAGCTGAGCTTTTTGAACAACGGCGTGCGCATCCGCCTGCTCGACGAGCGCACCGGCAAGGAAGACGACTTCTCGGGCACCGGTGGCGTCAAGGGCTTCGTCGCCTTCATCAACAAGGGCAAGCAGGTGCTGCACCCGAACGTGTTCCATGCGATGGGCGATCGCCAGAGCGACCAGAACACCAACATCGGCGTCGAAGTGGCGATGCAGTGGAACAGCGGCTACAACGAGCAGGTGCTGTGCTTCACCAACAACATTCCGCAGCGCGATGGCGGCACCCACCTGACGGGCCTGCGTGCCGCGATGACGCGCGTCATCAACAAGTACATCGACGACACCGAGATGGCCAAGAAGGCCAAGGTCGAAGTCACCGGCGACGACATGCGCGAGGGCCTCACCTGCGTGCTGAGCGTGAAGGTGCCCGAGCCCAAGTTCTCCAGCCAGACCAAGGACAAGCTGGTGTCCAGCGAAGTGCGCGGCCCGGTCGAAGACATCGTGGCCCGCACGCTGGGCGACTACCTGCAGGAAAGGCCGGCCGACGCCAAGATCATCGTCGGCAAGATCATCGAGGCCGCGCGCGCGCGCGAGGCGGCGCGCAAGGCGCGCGAGATGACGCGCCGCAAGGGCGTGCTGGACGGCATGGGCCTGCCCGGCAAGCTGGCGGACTGCCAGGAGAAAGACCCGGCGCTGTGCGAGATTTACATCGTCGAGGGCGACTCGGCCGGCGGCTCGGCCAAGCAGGGCCGCGACCGGAAGTTCCAGGCCATCCTGCCGCTGCGCGGCAAGATCCTGAACGTCGAAAAGGCGCGTTACGAGAAGCTGCTGACCAGCAATGAAATCCTGACGCTGATCACCGCGCTGGGCACCGGCATCGGCAAGGCCGGCGCGACGAATGGCAGCGGCAATGGCGGCGGGGCGGACGACTTCAACGTCGCCAAGCTGCGCTACCACCGCATCATCATCATGACCGACGCCGACGTCGACGGCGCGCACATCCGCACGCTGCTGCTAACGTTCTTCTACCGCCAGATGCCCGAGCTGGTGGAGCGCGGCCACATCTACATCGCGCAGCCGCCGCTGTACAAGGTGAAGGCCGGCAAGGAGGAGTTGTACCTGCAGGGCGCAGGCGACCTGGACACCTTCCTGCTGCGCATCGCATTGACCGGCGCCGCCGTGCAGACCGGTGGCGACAACAGCACCACCATCGCCGGCGACACGCTGGCCGAACTGGCGCGCAAGCACCAGGTGGCGCAGGCCGTGATCACCCGGCTCTCGGGCTTCATGGATGGCGAGGCATTGCGCGCGATCGCCGACGGCGTGAGCCTGAACCTGGACACGGTGCCCGATGCGGA
>JANXVP010000239.1 GCA_025351615.1 Ramlibacter sp.
TGTTGAGGATGAAGTCGAAGGTGCCGGTGTGCTTGGCCATTTCGCCAGGGTTCTTCGACACCACGACCTCCCTGGCGCCGAGTCGCAGCGCATCGGCGCGCTTGTTGGCGGACGTGGTGAACAGCACCACGTGCGCTCCCATGGCAGCGGCGATCTTCACGCCCATGTGCCCCAGGCCACCCAGGCCGACGATGCCCACCTTGTGGCCAGGACCGACCTGCCACTGGCGCAGCGGCGAATAAGTTGTGATGCCGGCGCATAGCAGCGGCGCCACGGCCGGCAGCGCATCCTGGTTGTGCGAGATGCGCAACACGAAGGATTCTCGCACCACCATGTGGCTGGAATAGCCACCGTAAGTGTTGGCTCCGGTGCCCTGTTCCGGACCGTTGTAGGTCCCGGTGAAACCGTTCTCGCAATATTGCTCCAGGCCTTCGGCACAAGGCGCGCAGTGCTGGCAGCTGTCGACCATGCAGCCGACGCCGACAATGTCGCCGACCTTGAACTTCGAGACCAGGTCGCCGACCGCAGTGACGCGGCCGACGATCTCGTGGCCGGGAACCGAGGGGTACACCGTGCCGCCCCACTCGTTGCGCGCGGTGTGCAGGTCGGAGTGACAGACTCCGCAAAACAGGATGTCGAGCGCCACGTCCCCCTGGCCGGGCGCGCGTCGTTCGAAGGAAAAGGGCGCGAACGGTGTGGTGGGCGAGGCTGCGGCGTAGCCAGATGCTTGGGTCATGGGAGGCAATGAAGAAAAGGAATCCCCATCCTAAGGGAACACCCTCGCTATTGGAGCTCAGCCACAGCTTGATCCGGACCAAAACCAGACCCGCTCAGGTCGCGTCGTAGACCACCTGGGCCTGTCCTTTGTCGGCCTGGGCCGACCAGCTGGCGAGCGCCGCGTCGCTGGGAAAGAACTTCGCTTCCTCACCGAGCTGCACTTCGGCAACCGCGTCATTCCGCCGCAGCGCCAGCCGCACGTTGAGGCCCCGAACCAGCTCTCCCTGCTCCGAGTATTCGCGGCGCGGTGGAAAATCCTTCACCAGCCGCTGGATGTCCGGCGCATGGCCGTTGACCGAAACGCGCAGGAACTTGCCGAAGCGGCAGCGCGCCGTCGCCAGGTCCCAGACCTGGTTCACCGTCAGCTGCAGGCCTCCAGAAAAGCGGTCCGGCTGCAGCTTGCCCATCACGATCACCAGTTCGTCTTCCTTGAGCAGGGTGCGATTGGCGTTGATCAACGCCTCGTCGGCGCGGGCGTCGATGGTGCCAGACTTGTCGTCGAGCCTGAACAGCGCCAGCTTGCCGCGCTGGCCGTTGATGATGCGGAAGTCGCTGACGATGCCGGCCAGCAGCTGAGGCTCGCGCGAATCAATCAGGTCGTCGATCCGCCTGGGCGCAAAGCGCCGCACTTCAAGCGCCACCTCGTCAAAGAGGTGGCCTGACAGGTAGAAGCCAACCGCGGTCTTTTCGAATGTCAGGCGCTCTTTCACGCCCCACGGCAGCGCCTGCACCAGCTCGGGCTCCTGGGTGCTGGCGGCGTGGCTCTGTTCCCCATCCAGGCCCATGTCGAACAGGCCGCCCTGATTGGCGTTGGCCTGGGCAGCGCTGGCGAAGTCGAACGCCCGGTCGACCGACGCAGCCAGCGCCGCGCGATTGCGTTGCAGCGCGTCGAAAGCGCCGGCCTTGATCAGCGCATCCACCGTGCGCTTGTTGATCCGCGTGCGGTCGACCCGCACGCAGAAGTCATACAGGCTCGTGAACGGCCCGCCGTCCTGCCGTGCCCGCACAATGGCCTCGATCGCCTGTTGCCCGGTCCCCTTGACCGCGCCCAGTCCGTAGCGGATGACGTTGTCGGAAATAGGTTCGAAGCGGTAGACCCCGCGGTTGACGTCCGGGGGCTCGAAGCTCAGGCCGAAGTTCTTTTGCGCATCCTCGAACAGCACCCTGAGCTTGTCGGTGTCGTCCATTTCCACGGTCATGTTGGCGCAGAAGAACTCGGCCGTGTAGTGCACCTTCAGCCAGCCCGTGTGGTACGCCAGCAAGGAGTAGGCGGCGGCGTGCGACTTGTTGAAGCCGTAGCCGGCGAACTTCTCCATCAGGTCGAAGATCTCGTCCGCCTTGCGCTCATCGATGCTGTTCTTCGCGGCGCCGGCGCGGAAAATCTGCCGGTGCTCCGCCATTTCTTCGGGCTTCTTCTTGCCCATCGCCCGCCGCAGCAGGTCGGCGCCGCCCAGCGAGTAGCCGCCCAGGATCTGCGCGGTCTGCATCACCTGCTCCTGGTAGACCATGATGCCGTAGGTCTCGCTCAGCATCTCCGCGACCAGCGGATGCGGATATTCGACGTCCTCGCGGCCATGTTTGCGCGCCACGAAGCTCGGGATCAGGTCCATCGGACCTGGACGGTACAACGCATTGAGCGCGATCAGGTCTTCCAGCCGGGTCGGGCGCGCGTCGCGCAGCATGCCCTGCATGCCACGGCTTTCAAACTGGAACACCGCTTCGGTCTTGCCATCGGAAAACAGCTTGTAGGTGTGGGGGTCGTCCAGCGCGATGTTGTCGAAGCTGAAATTCTCCTGGCCCTGGTGCCGCCCGGCAATGAACTCGCGCGCGATCTCCAGGATCGTGAGCGTGGCCAGGCCCAGGAAGTCGAACTTCACCAGGCCCGCGGCTTCGACGTCGTCCTTGTCGTACTGGCTGACTGCGGACTCGCTGCCCGGCTGCTGGTACAGCGGCGTGAAGTCGGTCAGCTTGCCCGGTGCGATCAGGACGCCGCCAGCGTGCATGCCGACGTTGCGGGTCATGCCCTCGAGTTTTTGCGCCAGCGCCAGCAGCGTGCGGACGTCCTCTTCTTTTTCCAGCCGCTCGGCCAGGACCGGTTCCTGCTTGAGCGCATCCGCGATCGTGATGTGCTGCCCCGGCTTGTTCGGGATCAGCTTGCTGATGCCGTCGCAAAAGGTGTAGCTCATGTCCAGCACCCGCCCGACGTCGCGGATGGCTGCCCGCGCGGCCATGGTGCCGAAGGTGGCGATCTGGCTCACCGCGTCCTTGCCGTACTTGTCCTTGACGTAGTCGATGACCAGGTTGCGGTTGGTCTGGCAGAAGTCGATGTCGAAGTCGGGCATCGACACCCGTTCCGGGTTCAGGAAGCGCTCGAACAGCAGGTTGTACTGCAGCGGATCCAGATCCGTGATCTTGAGCGAATAGGCCACCAGCGAGCCGGCACCCGAACCCCGGCCCGGCCCCACCGGGCAGCCATTGTTCTTGGCCCAGTTGATGAAGTCGCCCACGATCAGGAAGTAGCCCGGAAAACCCATCGTCAGGATCGTGTCGATCTCGAACTCGAGCCGTTGCACGTAACGAGGCATTTCCAGGTCGCGTTTCGCGGCATCCGGATAAAGACGCAGCATCCGCTCGGCCAGGCCCCGGTGCGAGGCGACGCGGAAGTACTCCTCGATCGGCATCCCGTCCGGCGTCGGGAAGGCGGGCAGCCGCGGCTTGCCCAGCTCCAGCACCAGGTTGCAGCGGCGGGCGATTTCCAGCGTGTTGGCGATGGCCGAGGGCACGTCGGCGAACAGCTGCTCCATCTGGGCCGCGGACTTGAAATACTGCTCGCGCGTGAAACGCCGCACCCGGCGCTGGTTGCCGAGGATTTCGCCTTCGGCGATGCAGACCCTGGCCTCGTGCGCTTCGTAATCGTCCGGCTTGGTGAACTGGACCGGATGGGTCGCGACCACTGGCAGCTTCATCCGGGCCGCCAGCTGCACGGCGGCTGCCACGTGTGACTCGTCATCGGCGCGGCCGGCCCGCTGCAACTCGATGTAGAACCGGTGCGGAAAGATCGACGCGAGTTCCAGCGCCACGTCACCCGCACGTTGCTCGTCGCCCTGCAGCAGGGCCTGGCCCACCGGGCCGGCCTGCGCACCCGACAGTGTGATCAGACCCGCGCCCAGTTCGCGCAGCCACTGCGGCTTGCAGACCGCTTGCGCCTTCACCGCATTGCGCGTCCAGGCGCGGGAAAGCAGCTCGCACAGGTTCAGGTAGCCCTGGTGGTTCTGGACCAGCACCACCAGGCGCGAGATCTGCGTCCCATCCTTACCCAGGCCCTGCAGCAGCACCTCGGCGCCGATCACCGGCTTGACTCCGCTGGCCCGCGCCTCCTTGTAGAACTTGATGCCGCCGAACAGGTTGTTCAGATCGGTGATCGCCAGCGCCGGCTGGCCGTCGGCCGCCGCTGCCTTGACGGTTTCATCGATGCGATTGGTGCCGTCGATCACCGAAAATTCGGTATGCAGGCGCAGATGGACAAACATGCGTGCATTGTAGGAAACCCATGGCCCTTGACAGCGGCGCGCAGCGGTGTGTAATCCGGCACCGGCAGCATCCTGCCGGGCGCGAAAGGCGATCATGAAAGCAGCCGTCCTCACCCGAATCGGCGCCCCGCTGGAGATCGCGGAGCTGCCCACTCCAACGCCCGCCGACGACGAGGTACTGATCCAGCTCGAAGCCTGCGGCGTCTGCCATTCCGACCTCAGCATCATCGACGGCGAGCTGCCGGCGTTTCGCGCCGCGGCCAAGCCCCGCCTGATTCCCGGCCACGAAGCGGTCGGGCGGGTCGTCGCCCGCGGCAGCGCCGTCACCGATCTCGTGCTGGGCCAGCGGGTCGGCGTGGCCTGGCTGTACCACAGCTGCGGCGCCTGCGAACCCTGTCGGGAGGGCAACGAGAACCTGTGCCGCCGCGGCGTCGTCACGGGGCTGATGGTCGACGGCGGCTATGCCGAGTTCATGAAGGCCAAGGCCAGCCATGCGATTGCGGTCCCCGATGCGCTCGGCGCCGAGGAAGCGGCGCCGCTGTTCTGCGCCGGCGTGACGGTCTACCGCGCGCTGCGCAACGCCGGCACCGCGCCGGGACAACGGGTGGCGGTGTTCGGCGTCGGCGGCCTCGGGCACCTGGCGGTCCAGATCGCGAAAACGATGGGGGCCGAAGTGATTGGCGTCGACGTGTCGCGCGAGAAGCTCGCGCTGGCGACGGAACTGGGTGCGGCCAGGGTCATCCTTGCGAGCGACACAGATGCGCTCACAGGGCTCGTGAAGGCCGGCGGGGTTCATGTGGCGATCGTCACCTCCTCAGTCAACGCGGCTTTCGACGCGGCCCTGGCCGTCTTGCGTCCGACCGGCACGCTGGCCGTCGTGGGCCTGCCGGCCGCACCCCTGAGCTTCGCTGCGCTGGCCCTGGTCGGGCGCGAAATCCGCGTCATCGGCAGCGCCGTCGGCACGCGCGCTGACTTGCGCGCCGTGCTCGACATGGCGGCGTCCGGCAAGCTGAAGTGCAGGACGGAGGCGCAGCCCCTGGAAAAGATCAACCAGGTACTGGACCGCATGCGCAGCGGCGGCATCTATGGCCGTGTCGTGCTGCGCTACGGCGGCTGAAGCGCCGCGCGGGCGCTCAGTCCGCACTTGAAGCCTACGACATCGGCCCTGCCGGCGTGAATCGCGTCGACCTTTCGCTGACACTACGGCCGTCCGCGCCCAGTTCACTCGGCACCGCATCGTCGGCCATCGCGGCGCACAGTAAAGCCGCCGCCCAGATCCTTGGTGTGCGCGGCAAGTTCAGCCGCTATTCCCATCGCCCCTCCCGGTGTGCAGCCCAGCCTGGCCGGCCCGCACCCGGGCCGCAACTTGCGCGACCCGCTGCCCGAAGGCCCTTGCCGTCTCCAAGTCACCCGGCAACATCTCCGACACCGAACCGTCCGACGGTGACTGCGCTATCGCGCCGTTGTAAGAGCCGAGATAGTTGCTGTCGTTGCGGCTCGCCGCCTTGCTGTTGCTGGGCATGAGGCCCAGGCCGACCCACAGCCCGCCATGCTGCATCGCCAGGGTGAACATGTAGGTCAGCGTCGAGAACTTGTCGCCGTTCATCGACGCGCTGTTGGTGAACCCGGCAAACAGCTTGTCCTTCCAGTCCTGGCTGAACCAGGGTCTGGAGGAAGCGTCCGCAAACTTCTTGAACTGCCAGCTCACGCTGCCCATGTAGGTGGGCGAGCCGAAGATGATCGCGTCAGCAGCCTTGAGTTGCTCCCACCCGCCTTCCGGCAGATTGCCTTCGGCGTCGATCGCGATCAGCTGGCCGCTGGAGCCCAGCGCAACGGATTGCGCCATGCGCTGCGTGTGGCCGTAGCCGGAGTGAAAGACGACGGCTATCTTTGGCACGCTGTCCTGTCGTTGTTGTCGCTGGGAAAAGCGGCCTCAGTCGCGGCGACGTCCGTCCAGGCTCCAGCCGCCGGCGCCGAACGCGGCGAATGCGAACAGCCCGCCGGAGATGGCCATGTTCTTGAAGAAGTTCAGCCGCTGGGCCATGACCTGCGCCTCCGGCACAGCCCAGTAGTTGTGGAAGATGAAGCTGATCACAACGGTAAACACAGCCAGTCCCAGCGCGGCCCAGCGGGCCTGCCAGCCGACCAGCAACAACAGGCCGAGCCCCAGTTCGGCGGCAATGGCGAGTGCAGCGCAGACCTCAGGCAGCGGCACGCCTTTGGAGGAGATATAGCCAACGGTGCCCGCGAAGCCGGCGATCTTGCCCCAGCCGGCGGGAACGAACAGCAAAGCGATCAGGATGCGGCCGACGAGGCTGAAAAGGTTCTGGGTTTGCGGGGATTGGTTCATGGTTTCTCCGTGTTGTTGAAAAATCGAATCAAGGCGCGAGGTCGAACATCAGCACCTCGGCATTCCTGCCGTGGGCCAGCTGCAAGGCGGGCTCATTGTCCAGCATCGCGGCATCCCCCGCCACCAGCTTGCGGCCGTTGACTTCGAGTTCGCCGCGCACCAGGTGCACATAGGCCTTGCGGCCGGCAGGCAGCAGCAGCGATGCGCTCTCGTCGCCATCGAACAGGCCCGCGTGCAGGCACGCGTCCGCATGCAACAGGACCGAACCATGCGTCCCGTCCCGGGAGGCGACCAGCCGCAACTTGCCGCGCTTGTCGGCGTCGGCAAAGGTCTTCTGCTCGTAGCTGGCGACAATGCCGGTCACGTTCGGCTCGATCCAGATCTGCAGGAAATGGGTGGTCTGGTCCGGCGCGTGGTTGAACTCGCTGTGCTGCACACCCCTGCCGGCGCTCATGCGCTGCACGTCGCCCGGAGGGATGCCCTTGACGTTGCCCAAAGTATCCTTGTGGGCAAGCTCGCCTTCCAGGACGTAGCTGATGATCTCCATGTCGCGATGCCCGTGCGTGCCGAAGCCGGTGCCCGGCGCAATCCGGTCTTCGTTGATGACGCGGAGGTTCCCGAATCCCATGTGCGCGGGGTCGTGGTAACCGGCGAAGGAAAAGCTGTGGAAGGACTTGAGCCAGCCGTGGTCGGCATAGCCGCGGTCGGAAGATTTACGCAAGGTCAGCATGCAAGCCTCACAAGTTCAGCAGTCAGCATGGGTTCAATGTAAAAGCGGATAGCCGCCATGCTGCATGGCGGCTTTGACGGCTTCGTTCAAATAATTTGAACGATAATCGCGCGACCGTGCAAACTCCACGCGACGTCCTGACGCCGAACTCCCTTTCCCTGCTGCAGAGTGTGGTCGATGCCGGCAGCTTTGCGGCTGCCGCCCGGCAGCTGGGGCTGGTTCCGAGCGCTGTCACCTACCGGGTGCGACAGATCGAAGACGCCCTGGACGTGCTGTTGTTCGATCGCGCTTCACGGCAGGCCAGGCTGACCGAAGCAGGCGCCGAACTGCTGCGCGAAGGCGCGCGCCTGCTGCAGGAGATCGACGCTGTTTCGAATCGCGTCCGCCGCGTAGCCACGGGCTGGGAGCCGCAGTTCACGTTGGCGGTGGACACCGTGGTGTCGCTCTCAACCGTGATGGACCTGGTGCAGGCGTTCTACGAACAGCAGCCGCCCACCCGCCTGCGGCTTCGCCACGAAACGCTGTCCGGGACACTTGAAGCGCTGACCTCCGGCCAGGCCGATCTGGCGCTTGGTATCCCGATGGAATCGGGCTCGGCGACAGGATTGCAGACGCGCGCCATGGGGGACCTGGCTTTCGTGTACGCCGTCGCGCCGCACCATGCCCTTGCCTCGGCGGCGGAGCCGCTCACAGACGAGATGCTGCAGCGGCACCGCGCGGTTGCGGCGGCGGACTCGGTCCCGCGCGGCAGCGGACTCACTTTCGGCTTGATGGCCGGCCAGGACGTGCTGACCGTGCCAACGATGCACGCCAAGCTCGAGGCCCAGCTGCGCGGCCTGGGCGGCGGTTTCGTGCCGGAACCGATGGCCAGCGCCCATGTCAAAGCCGGCCGGCTGGTGCTCAAGCAAGTCGAGCGTTCCACCCGCACGGCCCGCCTGTACTACGCCTGGCGCAGTCCCAGGTCAGGACCGGGGCGCGCGCTGCAATGGTGGCTCGGACAGCTGGAGAGCCGCACCACCCGCGAAGCCCTCCTGCACCGCCACGACGCGGCGTGGTGAGCGTGCGTTAGAGTAGTCAAGAACCCCCTGGAACAAACCCGATGCCTCCTCGTCCCTTCGCCTCCGCTCGCGCGTCGCGCCGCATTGCCGTTATCGGCGCCGGCCTGGCCGGCCTCTCCTGCGCACGCACCCTGGTCCAGGCGGGCCACCGCGTCACGGTGTTCGAGCTGGAGCGCCAGGTCGGCGGCCGCATGGCCAGTTGCGACACAGCGTTCGGCACCTTCGACCATGGAGCCCAATATTTCACCGTCCGCGATCAGCGCTTTGAACAGGCACTGGCGACGGCAGCCGGTTCATTCAAGCCGTGGAGCGCCAATGCGGTGCGGGTGCTGGATCCGCATGGGCGCGTCGCCGAGGCGGCGCTTCGGACCCGCGAGCCACATTTCGTCGGAGCGCCTGCAATGGACGCCATTACCGCGCGATGGGCCCGCCCTTTGTTCGAATCCGGTTCGATCGAGCTGCGCACGCGCGTCAACCGGATTGAGCGGGACGCGCTCGACGCCACGCGCTGGCAGTTGCGGACCAGCGGACCTGAGGATTCGGTCCACGTGTTTTCCGGATTCGACGCAACGCTTCTGGCCCTGCCCTGCGCGCCGGCCCGCGCCCTGCTGCGAGCCTCGGCGCAGTCGGCCCTGAGCCAGCGGATGGACGACGTCGAAGTCGCTCCTTGCTGGAGCCTGATGCTGGCATTTCCAAATGCCGTGCAACCGTCGCTTGGTACCTTGGGCCCGCAGTGGAATGCCGCGCTTTCGACGCATCACAGGATCGCGTGGCTGGCGCGTGAATCGTCCAAGCCCGGCCGCAGTCCGGTGGAGCGCTGGACGGTGCAAGCCAGTCCCGCGTGGTCGCAGGAACACCTCGAGGACGATGAGCCCACCGTGCTTGCGAAGCTGCACAAGGCGTTCGCCGAAGTCACGGGCATTCGCGCGGAGCCCGCCCATGCAGAACTGTTCCGGTGGCGCAACGCCAAGACCCTCAAGCCCCTGGGCCAGCCGATGCTCTGGGATTCCGCACTGGGACTGGGCGCCTGCGGCGACTGGTGCCTGGGCCACCGGGCTGAAGACGCGTTCGTCTCCGGGCTGGAGCTGGCGCTGGCCGTGACGCGCTCCTAGGAGTCCTGGGTGGTGCGCTATGTCGGGCGCTTCGCACCGTCACCCACCGGCCCGCTGCATGCGGGATCGCTGGTCGCGGCCCTGGCGAGCTGGCTGGATGCGCGGGCCCATGGGGGCCGCTGGCTGGTGCGCATCGAAGACGTGGACACGCCGCGTTGCCTTGCCGGCGCCGCTGAAACCATCCTCGGGCAATTGGCCGGCTTTGGACTGGTTCCGGATGCGACGCCGGTCTGGCAATCGCACAGAGGCGCGCTATACCAGCAAGCCCTGGAGACCTTGATCACCAACGGCCGCGCCTACGCATGCGCCTGCTCACGCAAGGACATCGAAGCCGCGCTGGCGGCACAGGGCGCAATCCGCATGCGTTATGGCGAGCTGGTCTATCCCGGCACCTGCAGGCAGGGCCTGGCCGGCCGGCAGCCGCGGGCCTGGCGTCTTCTCACCGATGCGCAGCCGCTGCTCTGGAATGACGACCGGCTTGGCGCGCAACAGCAGGACGTCCAAGCCGACGTCGGCGACTTCGTCCTGCGGCGGGCCGATGGCTTGTGGGCCTATCAACTGGCCGTGGTGGTGGACGACGGCGACCAGCGCATCACGCACGTGGTGCGCGGCGCGGACCTCGCGGACAACACCGCGCGGCAGATCCTGCTGCAGCGTGCAATGGGATTGCCGACGCCGCAATACCTGCACACGCCGCTGGTTCTCGGTCCGAACGGTGAGAAGCTGTCCAAGCAAAACGGTGCGGCTCCGGTCTCCGCAAGCAATCCGCTCCCGCTCCTCAATGACGCGGCGATGGCGTTGGGCCTGCCTGTGCAGCGGGGCAGCCTGGCCGACGCCCGGTCCGCGTGGATCCTCGCCTGGCGCGACTTCTACAATCGCCCGGGTGACTGATCACGACAACTCCGGCAATGACGGCCAGGCGCCGCAAGATGTCGCGCATCCCCGGACCATCCGCAGCTTCGTGCGCCGGGCCGGCCGCACCACCGTTGGCCAGGCCAGGGCATTCGAGCAGCTCGGTCCTCAGTTCGTGCTGCCTTACACAGGCACATTGCTGGACCTCCCTGCCACCTTCGGCCGTGCGGCGCCCACTGTGCTGGAGATCGGTTTCGGCATGGGCGAAGCCACGGCCCACATCGCCGCGCTGATGCCGCAGTTGAATTTCCTGTGCTGCGAGGTTCACGACCCCGGCGTCGGGGCCTTGCTCAGGCGGATCGGCGAACAGGGGCTGCAGAACATCCGCATCCTGCAGCACGACGCCGTGGAAGTGCTTGCCACCATGATCGCGCCCGCAAGCCTGGCGGGAGTGCACATCTTTTTTCCCGATCCCTGGCACAAGCTTCGCCACAACAAGCGGCGGCTGGTCCAGCCGCCGCTGGTGGCGCAACTCGCATCGCGGCTGGCGCCGGGCGGCTACCTGCATTGCGCCACGGACTGGGAGCCCTATGCGCGGCAGATGCTGCAAGTGCTCTGCGCCGAACCCCAGCTCCAGAACACGGCTGCGGACTTTGCGGCCAAGCCGTCGTACCGGCCGCTGACCAAGTTCGAGAACCGCGGCCTGAAACTTGGCCACGGCGTCTGGGACCTCGTGTTCCTGCGGGTGCACAGCACCGACGGCCAGGACTGCGGGAATTACACTTGAGCTGCCCGACACTCTTGCTGCCCGCGCATACGCCCATCGATTCCTGATGTCCAACCCTGCCCCACGCCCGCCCGCCAGGCTGTTCCGAGACGAGGTGCTGCAAGGGCAACGCACGGGATTGCTGGGAGAGATCCTTCTCACGCCCCGCGCATCGGTCTCCGTGCTGACAATCTGCGCCGCGCTCATCGGCGTTGCGATTGTCCTGTTCCTGGTATTTGGCAGCTACACCCGCCGTTCGACGGTCACCGGACAACTGCTGCCTTCAGCAGGCGTCATCCGCGTCCATACCCCGCAGCCGGGCGTCGTCACCGAAAAGAAAGTGATGGAAGGCCAGTCGGTTCGCAAGGGCGACGTCCTTTATGTGCTGAGCAGCGACCGGCTCGGCGCCGGATCGCGCGAACTCCAGGCCGACATCGGCCAGCAGGTGGACGACCGGCGCCGTTCGCTGGAAGCGGAAATCACGAGAAATCGCACGGTGGAAGCGGCCGAGATCGGCCATCTCGAGCGCCGCGCCGAAACCTTGCGTGCCGAAAACCAGGCGATCCTGAAGCAGCTCGAACAGCAAGTGCTTCGGTTGCGGCCGGCACAGGAGGCGCGCGCGCGCTACCAGGGGCTGGCCGACCAGGACTACATTGCGCGGGAGCAGTTGTTCCTGAAGGAAGCGGAGCTGAGCGACCAGCAATCCCGGCAGCAGGCGTTGCAACGCGACCTGCTGGCCTCGCAGCGCGAGCTCGGCACGACCGTGCAGGAGATCGCCAATACCCGCGTGCGCTTCGTCAACCAGAACGCCCTGCTGCAGCGGGGGATTTCGTCCGCGCAACAGGAACTGACCGAGGTCGAGTCCAGGCGCCGCGTTTTCATCACCGCGCCCGAAGCAGGTCGCGCCACCCTGGTCGTGGCCGAGGTGGGGCAAGCGGTGGACGGCACCCGGCCACTGCTGAACCTGGTGCCGGAGAACGCGCGTCTCGAGGCGCGCCTGTATGCGCCCAGTGCAACGATCGGCTTCGTGCGGCCGGGCAACGACGTGCAACTGCGCTACCAGTCCTTTCCGTACCAGAAGTTCGGCCAGCACGAGGGCCGTGTCGAGTCCATCTCGAACAACGCCGTCACCAGCAGCGAACTGGCGGGCTTCGCGATTCCCGACACCTTGCCGGGAGAACCCGTCTACGCCATCACCGTCGTGCTCCAGCAGCAGGCGGTCACGGCCTACGGCAAGCAGTGGCCGCTGCAAGCCGGGATGCGGCTCGATGCCGACGTGCTGCAGGAAACCCGGCGGCTTTACGAGTGGGTGCTCGAGCCTCTTTACAGCATCACGGGGAAGCTTTGAGCCAGCCACAGGCGAAGCCGCGCAGGGCCTGGACCGACGCGCTCTCATTCGGGTTGCGCAGGCGCGTCCCGGTCATCCTGCAGACCGAAGCCGCTGACTGCGGGCTGGCCTGCCTAGCGATGGTGCTGGCCTACCACGGTGTGGTCACCGATCTGGCCACGCTGCGTGCACGCCACGCCATTTCGCTCAAGGGAATGACCCTGGCGACGTTGTCCCGGCTGGCGCAGGACGAGCACCTGGGTTTTCGGGCCTTGCGGCTGGAGCTCGAAGACATCGGTGGGCTGCGCCTGCCCGCCATCCTGCACTGGGATCTGAACCACTTTGTGGTCCTCAAGTCGATCGCCGGCGGCAGGGTCACGGTTCATGACCCGGACAGCGGCGAGCGCAGGTACAGCATGGAGGAAATCTCCCGTCATTTCACCGGCGTGGCGCTGGAACTCTGGCCCGATCCCGGCTTCCAGCCGCGCCGGGAAAAGACGTCGCTGTCCCTGCGCCAGCTGGTCGGCCAGGTCTCCGGGTTCTGGCCCTCGCTGGCCCAGCTCCTGACGCTGTCGCTGGTCCTGCAGCTCTTCGTGCTGGCCGGTCCGCTGTTTCTGCAGTGGATTGTCGACCAGGTGGTGGTCTCAAGAGATGTCAACCTGCTGACCACGCTGGCGCTCGGCTTCCTGTTGCTGATGATTCTCCAGCAGGCCGTCACGGTCCTGCGCAGCTGGCTCTTGCTGGTGATCAGCACGTCGGTGCGGGTGCAGTGGAAAGCCAACATCTTCAGCCATCTCGTGCGCTTGCCGCTGGGGTATTTCCAGAAGCGCCATCTCGGCGACATCGTCTCGCGCACCGGGGCGATCGAGGACATCCAGCGCGTACTGACCGGCGCCTTCGTGGAAGCCCTGTTCGACGGGCTGATGATGGTTCTCACGCTGATGATGATGTTCATCTACAGCGCCCAGCTCGCATGGATTGCGGTCCTGGCTGTCAGCCTTTATCTTGCGCTGCGGGTGCTGTGGTACGGGCCGCTCTACCTGGCGACGGAAGACCAGATCGTGCGGGCGGCGAACCTGGCGACGCACTACCTGGAAACCATCCGGGGAATTCGCACGATCAAGCTGTTCGCGCGGCAGATCGAACGCCGCAACGCCTGGCAGGCGCTGCTGATCGGCGAGACCAATGCCACGCTCGCGATCCAGAAACTGCGGATCTTCTACAGCCTGGCCAAGTCGGTCCTGACCGGGGTGTTCAACATCCTGCTGCTGTGGCTAGGCGCCAGGCAGATCCTTGCGGGAAACCTGAGCGTGGGCATGTTGATGGCGTTCGTGTCGTATCGCAGCATGTTCGACGCGCGGGTGACCGGGCTGATCGACCAGTACATGGATCTGAGGATGCTCCATCTGTATGGCGAGCGGCTCGCCGATGTCGTGCTCACACCGGCCGAAATCGACGTGCAGCGCGACCTGACACCGCGCGACGCCGAGCGGTCGCCCGAGGTCGCGCTGGACAACGTGCGTTTCCGTTATGCAGACCACGAACCGTGGGTCCTCGACGGAATTTCCACCCGCATCGGCGCCGGTGAGGCAGTCGCCATCGCCGGACCATCGGGGTGCGGCAAGACCACCCTGGTCCACCTGCTGCTGGGCGTCCTCGCTCCGCAAGAGGGTTCGGTGCGCATCGGCAACATCTCGCTGGACGCTCTTGGCAATGAATCGTGGCGGCGCCTGGTGGGGACCGTGATGCAGGACGACACGCTGTTTGCCGGGTCGATCGCCGAAAACATCAGCTTCTTCGACAGCCGTCCGGACCTCCCATGGATCCAGGAATGTGCCCGCCTGGCCGCTATCCACGCGGATATCGAAGCGATGCCCATGGGCTACCAGACGCTGGTGGGCGACATGGGGACGGTGCTCTCCGGCGGTCAGAAGCAGCGGGTCATGCTCGCCCGCGCGCTGTACAAGCGGCCCGGCGTGCTGATCCTGGATGAGGCGACCAGCCACCTGGACATCAATCGGGAGGCCCAGATCAACGCTGCGATCGCTGCGTTGAACATCACACGCATCGTCGTGACCCACAGGCCCGAAACAATCGCAGCGGCCCGCAGGGTGATCGAAATCGAAAAAGGCAGGATTGTCTTCGACGGTCCGCCAGCCGATTACTTTGCACGGCAGGGTCCTGCTCCGGCGGCGCCGTCGGTGACGCCGGGATGAGGCGTCCGCCAGCATGCCGGGGCCGGCTGGCATTGCTGCTGTGCTGCTTCGTAGCGGTCTGCGCACGCGCCTCCCAGCCGGCTGTCGAGCCGCCGCCGGGCAACATCGCAATGGCCGACCTCCCCTGCGGTGGACTGGCATCGCGATCGCTGGCCAGGCTGACGCTGCTCGATTCGGCCGCATACGTCCTGTGCAGCAACCCCCTGCTTGGTCAGGCGCTGCAACTTGTCAACGAACAGCAGGCAGGCGTGGCGCTCGCCGAATCGGCCTACCGCCCACGCTTTTCGGCCGCCGCAGAACTGTCAGGCAACCGGATCCCGTCCAGCGACAGTTCCGCGGGGTCGCTGCGTTCGAGCGCGACCGCATCGCTGGGGGTCTCGTGGGTTCTCTACGACGCCGGCTTGCGCGACGCCAACCTGTCGCAATCGCGTTGGTTGCGCGATTCCGCCGTCGCCGCGCAGCAAAATGCCACGCTCACGGCGCTCAACGACGCACTGCGCCTCTACGCAGAAGCGGCCACCGCGTCGGCACGCCTGGACGCCTTGCGTGACGCGGAAGTTGTCGCGCAGCAGAGCCTGCGAGCCGCACAGGCCAAACACGAAGCGCTGGTGGGTTCGCTCGGCGAAAGGCTGCAGGCGCAGACGGCCCTGGCCCAGGCCACCCTGGACCGGGTCCGGGGCGAGGGGGCCTGGTTGACGGCACGCGGCATGCTGGCCCTTGCCATGGGCTTGAACGCCGACCAGCCACTGGGCCTGGCCGACGTCGACGCCGCTTTCGATGGACTCACGGCACCCGTGCCGGATGCGCAATGGATCGCGCAGACCCGGCTCGCCCATCCCCGGCTCCGCAGTGCGAGGGCCGATGTGCAAGCCCTGAAGGCGCGGCTGCAGGCGATCCAGGCCGAAGACGGCCCGAGTGTCTCGATGGGGTTGGGTGTCGCCAGCACGCGCGACCTGCGTTCGGCTGGCGGCCGGCTCGACCCGCGACTGAGCGGTTCCCTCTATGCGAGCATTCCGATCTTCAATGGGCCGGAACAAAGGGCCCGGGAAGGCCAGGTGCTGGCACAGATCGCGAGCCGCGAAGCGGCGCTGAACCAGGCCGAGCGGGACGTGGAGGCTGACCTGTGGCGCAACGCCCGGCTGCTGGAAACAGAAACGCAGAATTTTCAATCCGCGAAGCTGCTGCTCTCGGCCGCGACCCAGAGTTACGAGATCGCTTTCGGCCGCTACAAGGCCGGGGTCGGATCGATCCTCGAGCTGCTGGCGACACAAAACGCCCTTTCTGCGGCTCGCTCGCAGCTGGTGCAAGCCCAGCTCGGCCTCGGGCAGGCGCGGCTGCGGCTGGCGGTCGCGGCAGGGCAAACGCCTGGATTTTCGAACGCTCCCGGCGACAATAAAAAGCCCCCATGACGGGGGCCTGGCGCGGGGAGTTTCCACTCACCCAGCCGCGGAAAACCGTATCGATGGGCTCAGAGCAGCGGCGGTGGAGGTGGCGGGGGCGTGCAGGTTCCACCGCTGCTGCCGGAACA
>JANXVP010000247.1 GCA_025351615.1 Ramlibacter sp.
CAGCCACCTTGAGAATCTGGCGATCAGCCATGCGGAGTGCAACAACCGGCGACACGCCAAGGCGACCGAGGCGGGTGTCGTACGTTAGGCGCCACCACGCGCTTGTTCCCGCCTGGTTTGTCGGTGACGCCGCTTCCACCAGCAGCCAATCCGTCATGACCGTCTCTCCATCGGCCTGGCCGTCGATCGCCCAGAACGTTCCATGGCCATGCAACGGGCTGTTCTTCGCGTCCGCGTAGCGCACGCCAACCCTGCACGGGGTGCTCTTCATGCAATTGATGGAGAACCGGAGGGCAGGGATGGTTATGTCAGGCTCCGGCGGGTGGGCCATTGCTACTGAATTCGTAGCAAGGTGTAGACGCGGAATAGAGACTCCGGGGCCAATTCACCTCTGAAAGGGCTGACCAAATCAGTCCACGACGAGTTTGATCTGCTTCGCCAGGGCCTCGTAGGACGTCAGCTCGGACTTGATCTGGGCCGCCATCTGGGCGGGGGTGTTGCCGACCGGTTCGGCGCCCATCTCGAGGAACTGCTTGCGAATGTCTGGCGCCTTGACCATCTGGTCGATCTCCGCGCGGATCTTTTCAATGACTACGGGTGGCGTTCCTGCGGGAGCCAGGATTCCAAACCAGGTCCCGACATCGAATCCGGGGAGCACCGTTTCCGAGAGCGTCGGTACATCGGGCAGCGCGGACGACCGCTTTGCCGTCGTCACCGCGAGCGCGCGGGTCTTGCCTGCCTTGACCTGCGGCAATCCCGACGTCACCGTGTCGAACATGAGCTGGATCTGGCCGCCGACATGGTCGGAAACGGCGGGCGCACTTCCCTTGTACGGGATGTGCTGCAGGTCGACGCCGGCTTGCAGCTTGAACATTTCGCCAATCAGGTGGTGCGCCGTGCCGGCGCCTGCCGTCCCGTAGTTCAGCTTGCCGGGCTGTGCCTTGGCCAGCGCCACGAATTCTTCGATGGTCCTGGCGGGGACTGCCGCATTCACGACAACCATGTTGGGCACCACGGCGATCACGCTCACAGGCGCGAAGTCGCGCCCGAAGTGGTACGGGAGTTTCGTGTAAACGCTTTGCGCAATGGTGTGATGCGCCGCACCCATGAGCAAGGTGTAGCCGTCGGCTGGCGACTTGGCCACCATGTCGGCCCCGAGCGTCGAACCGGCACCGGGCCTGTTTTCCACCAGCACCGGCTGGCCCCATGCCGCCGTCATACGCTGGCTCAGGATGCGAGCCAGTGCATCGGTCGTTCCGCCCGGGGGAAAGGGCACGATGATCTTGATTGCCTTGGCCGGATAGCTTGCCATCGGCTGCGCGAGCGCTAGCCCACAGCTGAAGGCAGCCAACCCGAGGACGAGTGCGCGACGAAGCGGATCCATTCGATGTCTCCTGTTTGTGTGTTGCGTGTTGCGTGTTGCGGGGCCGGGGGGCGATTCAGATGATCCGCTGGCCGTATTTGCGGATCGCGGTTTCGGACAGCGTGAGTCCGAGACCGGGCTGCTCCTTGAGCTTCATCCGGCCCTTTACGATGCCCGGTGCGTCTTCGAACAACTCGGCCTGCAGTGGATCGCGCTCCGGGTCGGTAAACGCTTCGACGATACAACCCGCGGGACTGGAGGCGACGATGTGTGCATGGATGAAGCAGTCGTGGTGCGGAGCCACCTGCACATGGTTCAGCTCGCACAAGGCCGTCAGCTTCCGGCCTTCGGTGAAGCCGCCCATCATCGTGCAGTCGAACTGGAGGATCTGAATGGCCTGTTCCTCGAGCATGGCGCGGCAGCCGTAACTCGTGATTTCGCTTTCGCCGGCCGACAGGGGAATGCGGGTCTTTTGCGACAACAGCTTCAAGCCGCGCCGGTCATCTTCCCACCGGATGGGCTCTTCCAGCCAGCGCGGATTCAGGGGCTCCAGGAGTCGCGCTGCCTCGATCGCGGTCGGCAGATCCCACGCGCGGTTCGGATCGACCATGAAGTCACGGTCCGGTCCGATCACCTCGCGGATGACTTCCATGCGCGCGATATCCTGGCGCAACGGCAGGCCGCCCGCCTTGGTCTTGAACCCGGTATGGCCCTGATCGAGGAGCATGTGGATTTCGTCCCTCAGTTCCTGGTTGTCCTTGCCATCCCGGTAGTAGCCGCAGGTCACGTACGCGGCGACCTCGTCCCGATGACCCCCGAAGATGCGGAACAGCGGCAGTCTGGCCGCCTTGCCCAGGATGTCCCAGCAGGCGATGTCCACGGCGGCGCTGAGGCGGATCAGCGCTTCGCGGGACCAGCCGCGCTCATTCGCAGCCTTGCTGGTTGTCAGAGAAAAGAGCTTTTGATAAAGCCGCTCAGGCGCAAGCGGGTCTTCGCCGACGATCTGCTCCGCCAGGCCGGATTTCCAGGCTTTCACCGCGAAGTCGATCGGGGTGTGACTGGTGGCGAGCCCGAAACCGTCGATGCCTTCATCGGTATACAGGCGCACCAGGATCTCGTTGGCGGTGGGAACGATGAAGTGGCTGGTCCAGTGCGGCCGCTGCGGCGCCGGCGCTTTCAAGGCGAAGACCTCGACGCGGGTGATCTTCATGGCTGGGTCTCCTGGTGCAGCGTGCTGGAAGCGTTCAGCTCAGCCAAGGCTGGTGATTGGGGGGTCTAGTTGATTGCCTTGACGCCCGCGCTGAACAGCTGGTTCTGGGTCTTCAGGTAGGCCGCGTACTCGGCCGGCCCCAGCAGCCGGGGTTCCGCGCCCAGCAGCGCCAGGCTGGCGGCGATGCTGTCGCCGTATTTCTCGACGACTTTCTTCGACGCGGCGTAGAGCGCGTCGACCACTTCCTTTGGTGTCCCCTTGGGCGCCGAGATGCCGTAGAGGGTCGGGCTGCCGACGTTGTAGCCCAGTTCCTTCAGCGTCGGCACGTCGGGGAAGGCCTTCATCCGGCTGTCGCCGAAGACGGCCATCGGTCGCAGCGT
>JANXVP010000264.1 GCA_025351615.1 Ramlibacter sp.
TGCTGGCATCGGTGGCTTCCCACGAAAACCTGGGCCGGGTTTCCAGCAACACCGATCCATTTTCGGGCGAGGCCAGCAGCACCGGAGGCAGAATTCGAATGCTGCGCATCCGGTAGGCCCCCGTCACGAAAGGTCCGGCCGGCGCCGCGGCCACGGCTTTCTGGCCCATGGGCTTGACTTCCGGCGCAGCCCCCTTGACGACGATCAGGGCGTCCCTGGACACATCGACGATGGCGGGCCCGGTCAAGCGGTAGACCGACCGTGTCGCATAAAGAGTCACGGAGGCTTTCGCGCCGGCGGGCACGTCGATCCTCGTGTCCGGCGTCAGCCGTGCCAGCAGCAGCAGTTTCCCGGTCTGCCCGTTTTCGGTGGCCTGCACCGCGCCTTGCAGGTCCAGCACCATGCCGACAGCGGGCGCGTCCGCGGACGCTGCAGGACGCATCGCCAGGAAGATGCACAGGGCGATGAAGGGGAGCTTATGAAGCATGGACATTGTCTTTCCTTTCAATCTCTGGGTCCAAGGCGATCGTCCCGGGCTGCGGCGGGACCGCAGGCCGCCAGCCGAACACCTTCGCGGGTGTATGTCCCTTGAGCGCCTGGCTTCCGAGCGGGTCGAGGACGCAGGCCTCGCCCAGTGCGGCGGCCACCGTCTGTGAGCAGAGTACCGGGTAGCCCAGTTCCTTGCAAAGGCTTTCCAGGCGTGACGCCATGTTGACTGTATCGCCGATCGCCGTGTAAGCATGCCGCTCCGCCGACCCGATGTGCCCGATCACGGCGGAGCCGCTGTGCAGCCCGATGCCGATCGCCACCGGCGGGCAACCTTCGGACCGCAGTTCCTCGTTCAAGGCCGCCAGGGAGACGAGCATCTCCTGCGCGGCGGCGAAGGCGTTTTTCTCCGGACTCGGCAAGGCATTGGGCGCGCCAAAAAAGGCCATCAGTCCGTCGCCGATGAATTTGTCGACTGTGCCTTCGTGACGGTGGACCACCTGCGTCATCCGGGCAAAGTATCGGTTCAGGAGCGCCACCACCTCCTCGGCAGCCAGCTGTTCGCTCAAGGTCGTGAAGCCCCGGATGTCGGAGAACAGGACGCAGACGGGAAGCTTGAGACCCTTGGTGTGGGCGCCGAGGCCACCGGCAACGATCTCACGCATCACCGAAGGACTGACGTAGCCGGAAAAAGTGCGGGTCAGACGGCGCTTGTCGCGCAGGTTGCGCCAACTTTCCAGTGCGCCGCGTCCGGCTGTCGCTGCCAGCCCGGTGAGCAGCGCCGCGCCGGGGGGCAGCCACACGCCACCCAGCAAAAGCTGCGAACACACCCAGACCAGTCCCAGCGCCGCCGCGCCGAAAACCAGCAATTTTGCCACCACCGATCGACGCAGCCAGAACAGTGCGAACACGCCGCTCAGAAGCGGGGCTTCAATCGCCGGCGCGGGCTGGATGAATCCCTGGTTGAGCATCGTACGAAGCGTCTGGGCGTGGGCCACCACCCCCGGCAGCCGGGTGGCTCCAGGCCGCCATGCCGCCAGCGCAACCGGCAGCTCGAGCAAGTCCGTGTCGTCCAGGACCGTGCCCAGCAGCACCGGCTTGCCCTTGAACAAGCGTTGCAGCCCGGCGACGTCTGCCGCGGCCTCCATGGCCAGCACCTGCTGCAGGGAAACGTACGTGAAAGGCGCACCGAGCTGGTAGTTGATGAGGCCTGCCCAGTCCTTGCGGTGACCGGTCGCGGCACTCATTTCCCCGCTGAACGTCACGTCGCTCGCGCCGGGCTGGCAATTTCGTCCCGGATAGATGCGGATCCGGCCATCCGGGTCGTTGCAGAAGATGGCCGAAGCGTGCGCCTCGCCAGGCCGCTCGTGGATAGCCAGCGCCGTGGCGTAGTCGACATGGATGTCGCGAAAGCGCCCTTTTTCGTCGTCCCAGATCTTGGCGACCACCACCGGGATCGTGCTGGTGGTCCGCAGCAGCGCCCCAGTCAGCAGGCGGTGAAAGTCGACCCCCGGTTGGGTGGTCAGCCGGATGGTCTCGAACCCTTTTTCCGGCAATGCCAGGTCAAGTCCCACCACAGCGGGTTCGGCGCGAACCATGGCGTCCAGAAAACGCGCGATGTAGGCGTGGCTCAGCGTGAGGGGCTCGTCGATGCTTTGCACGAAGGCTTCATCGATGCCGACCAGCACAGGGTCCAGGGCCACAGCCACCGGATGGTGCGCCCGGTTGAAAGCCATGCTCCGATCCAGCAGGAAACGGTCGAGCCCGGAACCCAGTCCGAGCTGCTGCGTCAAGGCCCCTGCCACCAGCAGGCCCAGCACCACCAAAGCCGTCCTGGAAACCACAGGCAAACCCATTTTCGCGATCACTTTGCAACACACCTGCCAGCAAAGGATGGCATCACGCACGCATGCGGACTCCTGCCGGCTGCGGCCGAAAGGACCCTGTTGATCCACTTCGGCCGCGGCATGACCTTGCTCAACTAGCTCTTGCGAACGTAGGTGTTGGTCCCGGAATAGGTGTAGCTGGCCGACGTGCCATCGGTGAGGACGGCGGTGACTGTCCCGCTGAAGCCGACGACCACCTGGCTGCCGATGCCACAGCTGCCGCAACCTTGGTAGGAATTGGTCGCGAAAACGGTGGTGACAGTTCCTGTGCCCGGGAGCACGACCGTCACCGTATTGCCGCTGCACGTGACAGTCGCCGCGCCGGCGCCGGTCTGGACAATCTGATTGATGCCGGTCTGGCAAGTATTGCCCGCGGCGGCGGCATCCTTGGGAACGGCGCTGCCCGGGACGTCGAGCGTCTGGGGTGCAACAGCCGGGGCGCCAGGCTGGTTCGTCGCGGCGACGTTGACGGTGAGGGTCCAGTTTCCGCTCAGGGCGCCGGGGGCCGAGAACGTCGGAGAAACGACAACCTGGGTCTGGCCGTCGGCTCCGACGGTCACGACCACGTTTTCCAGCACCTGGTCGTAACCCGTGTGGTCAGCACGAAACGGCACCGACAGCGGATCGAAACTGTTGACGTCGGTAATGCCGGCGGCAGTGATCACGGGT
>JANXVP010000267.1 GCA_025351615.1 Ramlibacter sp.
AGACCGGCGGCAAGGGCGGTGCCAATCCGTCCGGCGATGCGTTGCTGGCCGCCATGAAGGGGCAGATTTTCGAGAGCCCTCGCGGTCCGGTCTTCATCGATGCGCAGACCCGCGACATCGTGCAGAACGTCTACCTGCGCAAGGTCGAGAGAAAAGACGGTCAGTTGTACAACGTCGAATTCGACGTGATCAAGGACGTCAAGGATCCGGGCAAGACAAAAAAATGACAACGCGGGTTTTATCCCGGCCTTGAGCCGGGATCCATACGTTTGCGTTCCAAGGTATGGAGGCCGGGGTTAGGCCCGGCATGACATCCATCCACCATGCTCACCATCCTTTTCGACGGCATCGCCTACGGCATGCTCCTGTTTATCCTTGCCGTGGGGCTGGCAGTGACGATGGGGCTGATGAACTTCATCAACCTCGCGCACGGCGCTTTTGCCATGGTCGGGGGCTACACCACGGTGCTGCTGATGCAGCGCGCGGGCGTGCCCTTCCTGGTGTGCCTGCCGATCGCGTTCCTGGTGCCGGCGCTGCTCGGAGCCGTGCTGGAGCGCACGCTCTACCGCCCCCTTTACAGCAAGCCGCATCTGGACCAGGTGCTGTTCTCGATCGGCCTGACCTTCATGGCGATGGCGAGCGTCGACTTCTTCATCGGCTCCAGCCAGCAGATCATCCAGCTGCCGCAATGGCTCAAGGGCCGCACCGAGATCGGCAGCGGCGCCTGGATGCTTGGCATGGGCCACTACCGCCTGTTCATCATCGCCGTGTGCGCGGCGCTGACACTGGTGCTGCAGTACATCCTCGCGGCAACGCGGTTCGGCAGCCGCCTGCGCGCCTCGGTCGATGACCAGCGGGTGGCGGCGGGCCTGGGGATCAACGTCAACATCGTTTTCCTGTCGACTTTTGCCTTCGGCTCTGGCCTGGCCGGGCTGGGCGGCGCGCTCGGTGCCGAAGTGCTGGGGCTGGATCCCAGCTTTCCGCTCAAGTTCATGATCTATTTCCTGATCGTAGTGGCTGTCGGCGGGACGTCGTCGATCACCGGACCGTTGCTGGCGGCCCTGCTGCTGGGCATCGCTGACGTTGCCGGCAAGTACTACATCCCGAAAATGGGCGCCTTCATCGTCTACAGCCTGATGATCGTGATCCTGATCTGGCGCCCGCAGGGCCTGTTCGTGCGGCGGGCAGGGAAGTCGGCATGACGCACGCGCAGCAATCGCTGCAGCTGACCAGCCGCTGGAAGCCGTGGGAGCCGGTGCTCTGGGTCTTCGCCTTCATTGCGCCGGTGCTGTTACCCAGCCACGCCGCACTGATCAACGAGATCGCGATCGTGGCACTGTTCGCGATGTCGCTGGACCTGGTGCTCGGATACACCGGCATCGTATCGCTCGGCCACGCCGCCTTTTTCGGCCTCGGCGCCTACACGGCGGCCTTGTTCGCCAAGCACGTGATGCCCGATCCGCTGGTCGGCCTGGCGGTCGCCATCGCGGCGTCGCTGCTGCTCGGTCTGGTCGGCAGCCTGACCATCCAGCGGGGCAGCGACCTGACGCGCCTGATGGTGACGCTGGGTGTCGCGTTGATCCTGCTGGAACTGGCCAACAAGCTGGACTGGCTGACCGGGGGCGCCGATGGCCTGCAGGGGGTGAACCTGGGCCCGGTGCTCGGCGCCTTCGCATTCGACCTGTCCGGCCGCACCGCCGCCTATTACTCGCTCACGGTCCTTCTGCTGCTCTTCCTGCTGGCGCGGCGCTTCGTGCATTCGCCGTTCGGCGCGACGCTCAAGGCGATCCGCGACAACCGGCTGCGGGCGATGGCCATCGGCATCCCGGTGGGGGCGCGGCTGACGGCCGTTTATACCTTCGCTGCGGGCCTGGCAGGCGCCGCCGGCGCCCTGCTGGCGCAGACCACCGGCTTCGCCTCTCTCGACGTCTTCGAGTTCCACCGCTCGGCCGACGTGCTGCTGGTGTTGGTGGTCGGCGGCACCGGCTGGCTGTATGGCGGCGTCGCCGGCGCGATCGTGTTCAAACTGATGCAGGACGCGCTCTCCACCATCACGCCGCAGTACTGGACCTTCTGGCTCGGCCTGTTCCTGGTGGTGCTGGTGCAGGTGGGCCGCGAACGCCTGCTCAAGCCCTGGACTTGGTTTCGCAAGGGTGGCGCATGAGGACGCAGGACACCGGCGACATCGTCTTGTCCTGCCAGGGCCTCGTCAAGCGATTCGGCGGCATCACGGCGACCAACAACGTGACGCTGAACCTGCGCAAAGGCGCGCGCCATGCGCTGATCGGCCCGAACGGCGCCGGCAAGACCACCTTGATCAACCTGTTGACGGGCGTGCTGGAGCCGACGTCGGGCAGTATCGGGCTCGAGGGTCGCGACATCAGCCGGCTGGCGCCGCACCAACGCGTGCGACGGGGCCTGGTGCGCACCTTCCAGATCAACCAGCTGTTCAATTCGATGACGCCGCTGGAAACGCTGGCGCTGGTCGTCTCGCAGCAGCGCGGGATGGGCGCGCAGGTCTGGCGCCGGCTGGGTGCAGGCAAGGGTGTCGCAGAGCGCTGCGTGACCCTGCTCGAACAGTTCCACCTGGCCGAGGTGATGAACCAGCGCACCGAGCATCTGGCTTACGGCAAGCGCCGCTTGCTGGAAATTGCGATCGCGCTGGCCTGCGAGCCGCGCGTGCTGCTGCTGGACGAGCCGGTGGCCGGCGTGCCGGCCGGCGAGCGCGAGGAGTTGCTGCAGACGGTGGCTGCATTGCCCGCCGATGTGTCGGTGCTGCTGATCGAACACGACATGGACCTGGTGTTCAGCTTTGCCAACCGCATGACCGTGCTGGTCAACGGCACGGTGCTGACCGAAGGCGATCCGGAGCAGATCGCCAACGACCCGCAGGTGAAGGCCGTCTACCTTGGACAGGGTCAAGGTCATGGCTGAACTGCTCCGGGTCGACCAGCTCAGTGCCGGCTACGGCGAGGCGGTGGTGCTGCAGGGGATTTCGCTGGCGCTTGACGAAGGGGCGACTCTTGCCCTGCTCGGGCGCAACGGCACCGGCAAGACCACGCTGATCAATACGCTCGCCGGCGCGGCGCGCCAGCACGGCGGGAGCATCACGCTGGCCGGCGTTGCGCTGCACAAGCTTCCGCCACACCAGCGCGCCGCCGCCGGCATCGGCTGGGTGCCGCAGGAACGCAACATCTTCAAGTCGTTGACTGTCCACGAAAACCTGACGGCGGTCGCGCGACCAGGCAAGTGGAATGCCGACGCTGTGTATGCGATGTTCCCGCGTCTGGCAGAGCGCAAGGCCAACCTCGGTACCCAGCTCTCCGGCGGCGAGCAGCAGATGCTGGCCGTCGGCCGCGCGCTGGTGATCAACCCGCGCTTGCTGCTGCTCGACGAGCCGCTCGAAGGCCTGGCGCCCATCATCGTGGAAGAACTGCTGCGCGCGATCCGCCGTATCACGCACGAGGAGGGCCTGTCCGCGATCATCGTCGAGCAGCATCCGCAAGCCATCCTCGCGATCTCCGATCGGGCGGTGGTGCTGGACCGCGGTACGGTCGTTCACTCCGGCAGCGCGCAGGCCTTGCGCAACGCGCCGCAGTTGCTGGACAAGCTGCTGGGCGTGGCCCGCTGAGACCATGCTGGACAAGCGACGATTCCTGGGGGCGCTGGCGTCGCTTGGCCTGGAAGGCGCGTTGCCGCGACTGGCCGCGGCGCAGGGCGCTGGCGGTGCGGCGTTTCCGGCCAGGCCGCTGAAGATCGTGGTGCCCAACGCGGCTGGCGGCGCGGCCGACCTGACGGCGCGCACGGTGGCGCAGCGGCTGGCAGTCAGCCTGGGCCAGAGCGTCATCATCGACAACCGGCCGGGAGCTGGGGGCGTGGTCGCTGGCGAACTGGTGGCGAAGGCCGATCCAGACGGCCACACGCTGTTGCTGGTATCGAGCGGTACGGCCGTCAGCGCCGCCCTGTTCAGGTCGCTGCCGTTCGACACGCTGAAAGACTTTGCGTGGATCTCGACGCTGGCCACATTCGACCTGGCGATCGTGGTCGCCGAGGGCAGCCGCTTCAAGACGCTGGCCGACCTGCTGGCGCATGCGCAGTCCAGCCCAGGCAGGCTGAACATCGGCACGCCGAATGTCGGCACCACCCAGAACCTGGCGGCTGAACTGTTCAAAAGCAGCGCCGGCATCGATGCGCAGGTCGTTCCTTTCAACGGCACGCCCCCGGTCGTCACGGCGCTGCGCGGCGGCCAGATCGACGCCGGCATCGACATCCTCGGGCCGCTGATGCCGCAGGTCGCTTCAAGGGCCCTGCGTGTGCTGGCGGTGCTGGGCGCCGTGCGGGCGCCGCAACTGCCCGAGGTGCCTGCGGTGCGGGAATCCGGCGCGGCCCTGGCCGGCTTCAAGGTCTCCTCCTGGAACGGGCTGGCGGCGCCGGCCAGGACGCCGGGCGACGTGCTTGCTCGCCTCAACCGCGAAGTGCAGGCCGCAGTTGCGCAGCCCGAGGTGCGCAAGCGCCTGCTGGCGTTGAACCTGGTCGCGCAAGGCAGTTCGCCGGAGCGACTCGGTTCGCTGATGGTCGCCGAAGTGAAGCGCTGGAGCGACGTCATCTCGCGTGCCAGAATTCCGCGTCAGTAACACCGCGCTGTTGCGCGGGCGAAGGAGAGCGAGATGAAAGTGCAGCGTATCGGCCTGATCGGCTATGGCGAAGTCGGCCGGACCTTCAGCATCGGCCTGAAGGACAAGCCGGGTGTGCTCGCGAGCGGCGCCTGGGACCTGAAGTTCGCCGATCCCGTCACCCGTGACGCGCAGCTCGATCATGCGTCCATTCATGGTGTGACTGCCCACAGATCGATGCGGGACCTGTGTGAAACGAGCGACCTCGTCATCTCCGCCGTCACCGCATCGAACACGCTGGCCGTGGCGCAGGAAGCCGCGCAGTTCATCCGGGCCGGCAGCGTTTTCCTCGACGTCAACTCTGCGTCGCCCGGCACCAAGCAGCAGTCGGCGGCGGTGATCGACGCGCGTGGCGCCGACTATGTGGAGGCGGGCGTGATGACGTCGGTTCCGCCCTACGGCATCCGCGT
>JANXVP010000338.1 GCA_025351615.1 Ramlibacter sp.
CCATCACGATGCGGCGGATCACCGACGCCGTCATCTGCACCGAAAAGGTCAGCGGGTAATCCTGCAGCACGAACGGGACGTCGGCGCCGATTGCTTCGGCGGCCTGCCTGTAGTAACCGACGATCTGGTCGTCGGTGCGCAGGGTGTTGGGCGGCGCGATCATCACGCCCGCCGCGCCGCGCTCCATCACTTCGCGGGTCAGCGCGCGCATGGCGGCGAACCCGGGGGCCGAAACGCCAACCACCACCGGCATCGTGCCGGCCCGCGCGATCACCTGCGCCGCGATGGCCACCGATTCCGCATGCTCCAGCTTGGGCGCTTCGCCCAGCTGCCCAAGGACAGTCACGCCGGTGGCGCCGCAGCCGGCATAGAAGTCGATCAGCCGGTCGATCGATGCAGTGTCGATGGCGCCGTCATCCGTGAACGGAGTGGGCGCGATCGGGAACACGCCCCTGGCGCCCGTGGTCAATGGCATGGAGCCTCCGCAGTTTTGTTGCCGGCGCCGCCCGCGCCATGGCACTTCTTGTACTTCTTGCCGCTGCCGCAAGGGCAGGCGTCGTTGCGGCCAGGCTCAGGCGACTTGCGCACCGACTCGATCCGGGGGCCCAGGCTTTTCCACAACTGGCGCAAATCGTAGGCGGCCCAGATGGCGGCGCCGAAATCGTCCAGCCGCTGTTCGCTCACGCTGGGCGGACCGTCCTGCGCATACATCGAGACCGAAGCCTTGCCGCTGTCGTCTTCGCTGAGCGCGACGATCGCTCCCAGCGCGTGGTCCAGCATCTGCGCGGCGTCGGCATCGCGCGGCGGCAGCCAGTCGTCGGGCCATGCTTCGACGGCATACATGAAGCCCAGCGCCCAGACCTGCGCGAAAGCAGGCAGCTCCGCCATGGCGATCTCGGTCCGCTCCGCTTCGGGCATGGCCAGCACGGCGCCCCGCGTGTCCATCACCTCGGGCTGGAAGGTACGATCGTCGTCGAGCGTTTCAACCGGCTGATCGAGCGCGGTGGCGACCTCGGTCAGGCGCTGGCGCCACCGGGCGACGAACTCCATATGCTCCATCGGCTTGAAGTCGTCGCCAAGCAGCACCGGCCAGTATTCGTCCGGGGGCACCGGCCGGCGCATGCACACCAGCGCGGCCAGAAAGCCTTCGCAGAATTCCCATTGCGGGATTTCCTCGCTGTGTTCGCGCAAAAGGTCCAGCTCCGCGTCCAGGGCATCGAAATCGTCAGCATCCAGCGGCGCCGGCTGGGGTTCGGGTAAAGTCGTCAAGGCAGCGCTTCCATTGGTCTTAACCCTATTTTACGAGCTTGTAGCAGAATCGCAGAACCATGCCCAACATTGCAACCCTCCTGAAAAGCGAAATTGCGCGCGTCGCGCGCAAACAGGTCCGTGCCGAAACCGCTGGCCTGAAGCAGGCGATCGCACCTTACCGGGCGCAGATTGCCGACCTGAAACGCCGCACCCGGGAGCTCGAGCAGCAGGTGAAACGGCTGGGCCGGGTTGCCGCCAAGGTGGCTACGGCCTCACCCGCCGAGAGTGGTGAGCGCAACCTGCGCTTCAGCGCCAAGGGCCTCGCGGCGCAACGCAAGCGGCTCGGGCTGTCGGCCCAGGCCTTTGGTGCGCTGATCGGCGCTTCCGGCCAGTCGGTCTACAAGTGGGAAGAGGGCAAGACCCGGCCTCGGGCCAAGCATCTGCCGTCGATTGCCGCGTTGCGCACGATGGGCAAGAAGGAAGCCGCGGCCCGGCTGGCGTCCCTGGCCCGATAAAAAAAGCGGCTTCCGGTTCGCTTGCGAGTTGCCATGAGCGATCCCTCCACGAAGACCGTGGTGTACGCCGCCCTGGCCGGAAATTTGCTGGTTGCCGTCACCAAAGGCGCGGCGGCCGCCTGGACGGGAAGCTCATCGATGCTGAGCGAAGCCGTGCACTCGCTGGTCGATACCGGCAACGAGGTCTTGCTGCTGTACGGCATGCACCGCGCGCAGAAGCAGGCCACACCGGAGCATCCGATCGGCTACGGTCGCGAACTGTATTTCTGGAGCTTCATCGTCGCGGTGCTGGTCTTTGCTCTTGGCGCCGGTGTGTCGGTCGTCGAGGGCATCGCCCACATCCGCAACCCCGAGCCGGTCGAAGATGCCTACGTCAACTACATCGTGCTGGCGCTGGCCTTCGTCTTCGAGGGTGTGTCCTGGTTCTTCTCCCTGCGCCAGTACCTGGCTGCCAAGGGCGACCTGGGTTTCTTCGAGGCGTTCCGCAAGAGCAAGGACCCGCCGACGTTCATGGTGCTGTTCGAAGACAGCGCGGCGCTGGCCGGCATCGTGCTGGCTGCGGGCGGGACCTATGCTTCAGCCAGCCTGGGGCTGCCAGTCCTCGATGGGGTGGCGTCGATCGCGATTGGCGTCGTGCTGGCGGTGGTCGCAGTCCTGCTGGCGCGCGAAAGCAAGAGCCTGCTGATCGGCGAGCGTGCCGACCATGGGCTCAGCGAATCGATCTTGCGGGTCGCCGGCGAGGTGCCGTCGGTCCACCGCGCCAATGGACTGATCACGGTGCAACTCGCGCCCGACCAGGTGCTGGTGGCCCTCAGCCTTGAGTTTGCCGACGAACTGCGCACACCCGAGATCGAGCAAACGGTGCTGGCGGTCGAAAAAAGCGTGCGGGCGGCGCATTCCGAAGTGGTCACACTGTTCATCAAGCCGCAGACGGAAAAAACCTACCAGGACGCCCAGCGCCGGCTTGAGGCCGGGAAGAATACGCCGAAGGCCGACGGCGCCTAGCGCCAGTCCACCGTGCCGAAGCGGTCCTGCCCCAGCAGGGTGTAGAAAATGCCGACGGTTCCGCGGGTCTGGCTGCGGCTGCCCAGGGCGGTTGAGGTTGCATCGCGCCGGTTCCAGAGGTACTTGACGGTGATTGCGTGCAGGTTGCGTACGCGCACTGTCAGACCCAGGTCCACCCGGGCGATGTTGTCGTGGCCGCCGCCGGGGTTGCCCACCCCGGTGACGAAATATTCGCGGCCGGTCAGGTCCAGCGACGCGTTGTTGCCGTGAATCAGCCGCAGCGCCACCAGGGCCTGCGGCGCTGCGCCGTAGTGGTAGTCGCGTTCCCCGGACCCGTTGACGGTGCCGACAGCGGCATAGCCCAGGCCGGCCATCGCCGAGCCCTGAACCACGACCTTGTCGGTCGCGCGCCACTGGCCCGTCGTGCCCAGCGACAGCGCCGTGCTCGAAATCCTGAAGGTCTGGGGCGAGATGTAGTCGTAGCTGCCGTACAGGCCCCACACCCCCCGGTAATGCTGGCCCGCCGCGTAGCCGCGACCGAGCAGCAGGCCGCGCGTCATGATGTTCTCGATCCCGTTGGCGGTGGAGCCGGTGGCCTGGAAAGCGAAGTAGTCGAACGGCCTGTCGTAGTGGTAGCCCGGCTTGCCGGGCAGACCGTATTCCATCGAAAAATCGGCCTGCGCCTCGTTGCGCTTGAGCAGCGTGGACAGGCCCTGTTCATTCTGCGCCGTCCCCATGAACCCGAGCTGAAGCCGGCTGTAGTACGCGGGATTGCGGCTGGCGACGATGCTGTCGAAGCGCTTGCCGTAGGCGAGCCGGTTGAAGCCGGTGGACGGAGAGATGAGAGCCGCGACCACTTCACGCATCGGGCGCGGCACACCGTTGCCATGCTCCAGCACCAGGCTCGCCATGCGGAACAGCGATTCACCGAGAAAGCTGCCGCCGACGCCGGACGCGATCTGGTCGTTGATCGACGGCTTGGTGTTCTCGCCCGCGATCTCCCAGCCGATGCTGCCGGCAAAGGTGTAGCCCGCCGACTCCCAGAAATTCAGGCCCGCCGAGCGGGCGAAACCGTAGTACATCGATCCCTGGTACGGATGCCCCAGCTGGTTGATCTTGAACGCGTCGTCGTCCACGGCCCAGCCGCTGCGCAGGTTGCGCCGGATCGAATCCAGGGTGACGTTGTAGTCAGTGCTGCCGCTGAAGCGGTGGTTGTAGCGGTTCAGCAAAAAGTCGAAGCCGACGATTTCCAGCGCCGGAACCGAGTAACTCCGGGCGGCCTCCGTCTCGTTGGCGGCAGGGGTCAGTGGCTCCGGCTGCGCGGGCGGCGCCAGCCCTTGCGCGGCGCAAACGCCGTGCACCAACTCCGCAAGCGCAGCAACCAGGCATCTTGAAACCACCGCCGGTATCGGCTTTCGCATCCTGCACTCCCGAGTGCGCGCAGCTCGCGGCCGCCGATCAAAAACGCCTCGGTCGAGCTGGGCAGCAGAATGATCGCAGATTGCGCGGTGCCGTGGGGAGGAAAGCAGCCTCGCCCGTCGGAGCGGCAAGCGCTACATTTTCGATAGCAGCCGCTGCATAATTGCTGGCATGCAAGAGCCCGCCCACACGATCGCGATGGAGGAGGGCTGCGCAAGGCGAATCATCCTGGTGCAGGCCGTCGAAAGGTGCGACGCGCAGGGACGCCTCGTCAGCAAGATCGAGCGGGAGCAGATCGACGTGCAGGCGATCAAGGCGGCCAGAACGCTCGATGAAGGACAGAGCGACGCTGCCGTCGCGTTGTTGCTGCAGACCCGCGCGACGCTGATGCTGCAGGCGCTGGCCGGTCGGGACCGGGCGCTGGCGTCGCTGCAGGACCGTGGCGCCACTGAGCGCTGGTTCATCGCCATGATTCCGGTCGGCGCGCTGGTGCTTGGAATCTTTACCGACCAGGTCGCCAATCCGCACCAGGTCAATCTGCTATCGAAGCCCTTGCTGCTGCTGCTGCTCTGGAACGCCGTCGTCTACCTGCTGCTGCTGGCCAGCCTGGTAACGGCGCGACCGGAGGTGCGGCAGCCGCCGCGTTTTGCCGCGCTGCGCGAGTGGCTGGCCGGACTTCGGGACTGGCGCCGGCGCCCAGGCCATTTGCGCAGCGAAGTGACGGCCTCGTTCCTGAAGCAATGGCATGGCGGCACGGTGGGGCTTTACGGACAGCGGCTGGCGCGCGTGATGCACCTGGCTGCGGCGGCATGGGCCCTTGGCGTGGCGCTGTCGCTGTTTTTCGGCGGTGTCTGGGCCAGCTATGGCGTGCATTGGGAAAGCACTTTCCTCTCCGCGCCCGACGTGCACCGCTTTCTGAGCATCCTGTTCAAGCCGGTCACGGCCGTCTTCCCCTGGGCGTCGTTCTCGCTAGAGGAGGTCCGCAGCCTGCGAGCGGTCGGGCCAATGCCGGCGCCGGTCGATGCTGCCGACAACTTCACCGGCCGGCGCTGGGTCTTCCTGTACACGATGCTGCTGGCGATGGGCATCGTGCTGCCCCGGCTGGCTCTTGCCATGCTGGCCTGGTGGCGGGAGCGGACCCTGGCCCGCAATGTCCGGCTCGACCTCAGCCAGCCCTGCTACCAGCGGCTGATCGCATCGATCAGCCCCACGCGGGTGCAGCTGTGCCTGTATGCCCACCGGGGCGAAGACCGCGCTGCCTTGCTGCGGGTTCTGCTGCACTGCGCCGGTAAGGCGCGGCCGGGATCGAGCTCGGGACAGGGCCAGGTCCATGCATTGCTGGAGGGCTCGGGCGGTGAGGAGTTGCGGGTGCTCGATCTCCCAGACGTCACGGACGCCACCTTGCTGCTTGCGAAGCAGGGGGAGCGGTCGCCACGGTGGGCCGGGCGGCTGCTGGACACGGTGTTCGGCAAGGCGTCGGCGCCGGTCACACCCGAAGCGATTGCCTTGCGCGCCGCGCGGGCGGAAACCGATGTCGCTCTGCATGTCGTCAGCAGCGCCTCTGATCTGGACGCCGCGGCTGGCGTGCTGGAATGGCTGGACAAACCGGTGCTGGTGCTGGTGAACAGCGGCATCGACGCGCCGGCGCCCGATCCTTTGCGCGCACTTTGCGAGACCCAGGTGCGGCCAGGAAGTCCGGTGGCCGCGGTCCTCGGCGTCGGCCAGTTCGCCCGTTGCTGGGTCCAGGAGCGGGTTCTGCTCGATGCTGTGGGCCGCTGTCTGCCAGCGTACAAGGCCGCAGGTTTTGCCCGGCTGGCTGCAGCCTGGGACCAGCGCAATCTCTCGCTGCTGCAGGAATCGATGGCGATCGTTGCGGGGCAGCTGCTGGACGCGGCACGGCAGTCCGAGGAGGTGGGCAGCGCGCCGCGTTCGCTGGTGAGCCTGGTGCGTCCGGGCGAGCGCGAGGCGCACGAGCGGCGCTCGCGCGAATCGATGGCGACAGTCGTCGAGCGGCTGCAACGCTCCGAGGCACAGGCAACGGCCGGTCTGCTGGTCCTGCACGGTATCGCTCCGTCGTCGGCCGGCGTGCTGAACCACAGGCTGGAGCAAAAATTCGTGGTCCAGGATGCGATCAGCGCGGCCCAGGCCGGCATGGCGGGCGCGGCGACCGGCGCGGCGATGGGTGTCTCGATCGACCTGCTGACGGCGGGACTGACGCTGGGGCTGGCTGCCGCGGCGGGCGCAGTGGTGGGGGGCGGCGCCGCGTGGGTGGCGGCGGTCTGGAAGAACCAGGCCACGCCCGCCGGGACCTCGGTCGTGCAACTGAGCGACGAGATGCTGCAGGCAATGGTGGAAGCGGCCATGCTGCGTTACCTGGCGGTGGTCCATTTCGGTCGCCGGCGGCCGGGCGTCGCTGACAGCGACATCCGTCCGGAATGGCGCAGCGAGGTGATCGCGGGCGTGCAGCGGCGCAGCCCGGACCTGAAGCAGCAGTGGGCGGCTGCACGCATGGGGCAGGAAGGGCTGGAGCCGACGGCGGCCTTGGTCGCCATGCTGGAGAGCATCGCCCTGGGCGTGCTGAATCAGCTCTATCGCGCCGCTGCGCCGGCCTGAGGCAGTAACTTTCAGGCCACTGCGCCAACCATCCGCGCGAACGTCGAAATCCCGACTCAGCGAACGGGTCCGGGCCGCTTGGTGTCGCTGCCGCCGAACAGCTTGCCGATCGCTGCGCCGACACCTGCGCCGATCGCGGTGCCGATGCCGGGAAGGACTGCCGTTCCGATGACGGCCCCGGCAGTCGCTCCGGCCACCGCGCTTGCAGGCACCGTCACCTGCGGCTGCGCAAGCGGGCCCGAAATTTTCAACGGAACACCGATCAATCCGCCCGCCAGGTCAACGGTCATCACGCCGTTCACCTGCCGGTCGGCGATCGTCGCTTCGCCCCTGGCGGCAAAGGTTTCGCCTTTGGCTTGCAACCCGGTGAAGCGCACGACCATGCCGTCTGGCGTGTTCTGGGTGTCCATCTGGCCCGTCAGCGCCTGCAGCGCCGTCTGGCCCGCGCGGTCCTTGCCGAAGCTGCGGATCGCCTTGTCGACGTCGATGTGCTGGAGGCTGGCTTCATCCACCGAGAAGCTGGTCCGGGTGTGCAGCGAGCGCGCCAGGTCGCCGATGTTGCTGCCGCTGGAGGACAGCTCGGTCCGCCCCGAAGCCTTGCCGCGCACCGCCGAATTCCGCTTGAAACTGGAAAGCGCGGGCGCCACGTCGATGTTGCGAGGCGTCAGCTGGCCGCTGAGCACCAATGCGCCGTTCCTGCCCGCTTTCAGCGCGATATCGCCATCGGCGCTTCCGCCGCCGACCTGCAGCCGGACTTTCCAGTGCTCGTCGCCGGCTGGCGTCAATGCGATGCGCGTCGCGGGGCGCACGCCCGGTCGCACGACCTCGGCTTCGCGCAGCTGCCAGCCGGGTCCGAACTGCATGCTTCCTTCGAACTCCAGCGGCGTGCCGTGGCGGGTGATCCAGACGGTGTCGCGGAAGTTGATCTGCGCCACTTGCACCGCGTTCCCCTGGTCCTGCGGCGCCGGCCGCATTCGCAGCGCGCCCAGCGAGCGCTGCGGGAGCACGGCGCCATCGATGTTGACTTCTTCGAGGTCGATCTGCCCCCGAAACAGCGCCGACAAGCGCGGCTGCGCGACCAGTCGCTTGATCCGGATCGGCTGCGGCTGCACGGTCGATGCGTCCTCGATCACCAGTTCGGCCTTCGGCCAAAGCTGCAGGTGGGCCGACCTGAGTGCCACCTCGACGCCGAGGCGGGCCTCGGCCTGAGCGCGAATCCGCTCCGTCAGCGCACCGTCGGTCGGCACCAACTTCAAATAGGCAAGTGCCAAGGCGCCCAGGATTGCTACCAGCCCGAGTCCGGTCCAGAGCAGTGTCAATCGGGCAGCGCGTGTCATGGCTCGACCATAAATTCTGGGTGCGCGTTCGCCTGTAGTCCGCAACCGTCAAGAAGTGCAGCCGGAAACTGCCAATTGCAATCCAGGAGCCCGGGTCACCCAAGCGCCTGCCGGGCTCAAGTCCGCCTCATCGAAAAGAGCAGCCCGCAAGCTGCGAGGGTCCAGACGATGACCGCGCCGGACGGCAGGTCGAGCAGGGCGGACAAGGCGAGGCCGAGTGCATAACCCACCGCTCCAAGCGCGTATCCAGTCACAAATCGCTGTTTGCCGATGAGCTTGCGGGTGGCGAGCGCCGGAATGATCAGGCTGGAAAACACCAGGTAGACCCCGACGACCTGCACAGACGCGGTGACGGCGATCGCAAAGGCGGCGTAGAAACCGTAGCGGCCCAGGCGCTCCACCCATCCCAGCCATAGTGCCAGCGACAACACGGCCGTGATGGCGCCGAGCGACAGCAGCTGGGTCGAGTTGACCCACAGGATCTGTCCGACCAGCAGGTCCTTCAGGTGCTCGCCGCCGTGCGGGTTGCCGGCCAGCACCAGGATGCCGGCGCAGGCCGCGAGGATGAACATCACGCCGATCAGCGCTTCCTGCTCCTTGGGCGCGCGTTTCTCCATCCACGTCAGCAACCAAGCGCCTAACAAAGCGGCGGTCACGGCGGACAACTGGACTGCGATGCCACCTTGGGGCAGGCCCAGCGCGTCGGCGCAGATCACGCCGAGGCCGGCGATCTGCGCGATCGCCAGGTCGATGAAGACGATGCCACGTAGCAGCACCTGGCTGCCCAGGGGCACATGTGTGGCCAGCACCAGCAGGCCGGCGACGAAGGCCGGGAGCAGGATCCCTGCGTCGATCGCGGACCAGTTCATTTCGCCGCAGCGGCGGCAGCGGTCAGCCTGGCCAGCGTGTCATCGAACAGTCCGAACAGGTCCTTGGCACCATCGCTGCCGCCCACGGTGAAAGGAAGTTTCACCACCGGGATGCCGGCGTTCTTGCTAAGCCATTCCGACGATCGCGGGTCCTGGTACGCCGCATAGATGACCATCCGCGCGGGCTGCGTCTTGAGCGTCGCCAGCACGCCCTGCAAGTGCGAGACAGTTGGTTCGATGCCTGGCTTGGGCTCCAGCACCGCAATTTCCTTGAGGCCCAGCCAGTCGTACAGATAGGCGAATCCCTTGTGCTGCGACGCCACGGTCGTGCCTTTTAGCGGTGCAGCCCTCGCGGCCCAGCGCACCATGGCTTGCTGCCAGCGCAGCGAAAAGTCAGCCTGCCGCTTCGCATACTGCGTGGCGTTGGCCGGATCCAGTTGCTGCAGCCGGGCGCCCAGGGCCGGAGCGACGGTGGCGATATTGCGCGGATCGGTCTGGATGTGCGGATTGCCGGCCGCGTGCACGTCCCCCTGCGAGCGATCCAGCTGGGTCGGCACTTCGAGCTTGCCTACGAGGTCGGCCGCAGCCAGGTTGCCGGGCTGGCCTGCCTGTACCCTGGCATTGCCGGACTGCTGGAGCAACGGTGGCAGCCAGCCGATTTCAAGCTCGGCGCCGGTACAGACCACCAGGTCGGCGTTGCGCACGCGCGCAATCAGGCTCGGCTTGGCCTGGATCTGGTGCGGGTCCTGCAAGGCCGTGGTTGCCGACGATGTCTCGACCAGGTTGCCGCCGAGTTCCTGGGCCAGCGCCGCCCATTCGGGCTCGCAGGCGAACACCCGCAACGCGGCATGTGACGGCAGGGCGAGCAATGCCAGCGGCAGCGCCCAGAGCGCCGGAAAGATCTTGAATTTCGACATGGGGGATCCTTGAAAACGGGGTCAGAAGCCGTGGGCGCCATGCGCACCAAGGCTCATCTGGTATTGCAGCAAGAGCTGGTTGTCGGCCGGCCCGATGCGCGAGCGATCCTGAGCCAGCTGCAGGCGCACGCGGGAGAATTCGCTCGGGTTGAAGTCCAGCATCAGCGAGTTCTTGCGCGGTCGGTACACGGCTTGCGACAACAGATCCGGGTCGGTGACCGCACCCGAGTCCAGCCGTTCCGTCCGCAACCCGACGCGCCAGCGCGGCATGAACTGGTAAACACCCTGAAGGTACCAGCCAGACTGGGCGGCACCCGACCCACTGACGCTGGTGGCATCTGGCCCGCCGGCCGCGACGCTTGCATCCCGCTTGCTGTGAAGGTATTCGCCTTGCAGCTTGAAGTTGGTCCGGGTCCCATTGCCGTTGGGCGCCCACTTCAGAACGAAGTCGCCGACCCAGACGCGGGTGCGGCCACTGAAAGCGCCAGTGCTGCTGTCCAGCGCGCCTGCGGTGGACAGGGACTGGCTGGTGGCTTTCGCGTTCAGCATCGACAGGCCGGCCCGCCAGCTCTGGCTTTCGCCGATGTCACCGCCCGCATGCACGAATAGCGCGGTCGCACCGGCGCCATTGCGAGAGCTATTGCTGCCCGGGAACCCGCGGCCGCGCCCGACTTCAGCGCCCGCCTCGAGAAACAGGTCGGTCGGCGCCAGCCAGCGCAGCTGCAGTCCGTCGTCGGCAAACTGGGTGCCCAGAAGCAGCTGGTAGGCGAGCGGGTTGTCGGCGAAATCCCAGGTGTGGCTGTGCTGCTCGTTGAGGTAGCCGATGCCGGAGAAAAAGCGCCCGGTTTTGAGCGTCAGCCCGTTGCCCAGCGAGGTGGTCTGCACATAGGCTTCTTCGACCGACACGGTGTTCTCCGGATGCAGCGCAATACTGGCCTGCCCGCGCAGCCAGGGATCGATGCTGGCACTGAGCGTCAGCTCGCTTTCGGCCAGACTAAACCCCCGCCCGACCGGTCCCGCGTCGCTCCCGGCCGGCAGCGAAAAACCGGGCGCCGCATAGGCCGCCGGATCGCGCGAGGTCCGGCTGTAGGTGCCGGACAGAATCAGGGAAAGCGCCGGATTGAAAGCATTCGCGCCGCCGCCTGCCGACGTGCTCGGGGCTGCGGATGGGGCCACCGCGACAGAGGACTCCGGTGCTTGCGCTTCGGCAGCCTTCAGCCGTTGTTCGAGCGCCTGCAGGCGCTGTTCATAGGCTCCGCGAATCGATTCAATCTCCTGGCGCAACGCGTTGATATCGGAAGCCGTGTCGGCGAGCGCCGCCAGGGGCAAGCCCAAGGCGAGCGCGACGCCCACCGAAAAATAATGTCGCATTGTTCGTTCCTCACATGCGGATGAAACCCGCGACCCGGAAGGCAGGAATGCCGCGGGACGCAACGAGGCAAAGGGTTCAGGCGAATGTGGCGGGAGGCGCGCGAATGGCGTAAGCCTGGTCGGGCGGTTCGACCCGCTGGACAACAGGCGTGGAGACCCTGGGCAGGAATCCGGCTGGTGCGGGCGGCAGCAGAGCTGCAGCCGGAAGCGGCCCGCTGCCCAGGCTGGCGGCCACGATGCACGCGTTGCAATGCGTGAGGCCGCCAGGGTGCTTGCCAGCCGACGAGGATGTCTCGTCTGGGCCGTGGCTGTAGGTGTGAAGGATCGCTATGGTCTGTGCAAGGCCCAGCAGCAAGGCCAGACACAGCAGCGCCAGCCGCGCGAAGCGCAAGCCGCAGGGGGAGGTGCAAGCGGGAGCAAGTGGCCAGGGCGCCATCCGCGAATGGTATCGCATGGCAGGTGCGACCTGCCGGTCACAAGGGGCTTGCCGGGCGAAGTTCGAAGATCAGGGCCGTGTCGCGGGTACCGCGATGGCCAGCGCAGTTCTCGGCCGATAGCCGTTCCGCTCTCCGGTTGCACCGCCGTTCGGGTGTCAAGAATTGTGCTTGCCGCGGCGCTGCACACCCACACCGACACACTCCTGTCAGTGGCCCTGCAGGCCATCACCGCCCGTGCCACCGAGCGGCTCAAGCCCGGCTACCGCGACAGCGGCGTTTGAGGCGGCCGGACCGATCAAGTCCCGTCGGACACCAGCTGCGCAAGGACCGGCCGGATCCGGTCTTCTTCGTAATAGCCGCCGTATTCCGTGTAGCGCAGGAAAGTGCGGATGCAGCTGGCACATTCCCAGACGTCGCAGCGGTTGTAGGGAAAGAAGGCGGGCGCGATTGGCGCATCGGCGGACCATGCGTTGGTTCCGGCGGGATGGTGTTCGCGCAACGTCGGATCCTCGTCTTCCGGCCTTCTCAGGGTGCCCACGCGACGCAGTGCTTTCCGGTCGAATCCGCCCGGTACCGACTGCCATCCTGCCGACGCTATGGCGGCGCAAGCCGGGCAATCCATGGCGCCAGCAAGCTGCCGGGCCGCCAGCCGGATCAGGGCCTGGGTGCCGAGGAGAGGAACGGTCGCGTCGCCATGCGCCATTGTGGTTCAGTCGCCGGCTACGCGCCGATGCCGCCCGGGCTGAGAGCGTCGGCGATCTGTTGGCGGCGGAACTCGCCCTGGCGTTCGAGCATCCAGCCCGGATACTCCGGCTGCAACCGGCTGGCGGTGTCCAGTTGCGCCAGCTCGCCGGCGCCCAGCTTCACCCTGGTCGCGCCGATGTTGTCGGCAAGCTGCTCGGGGCGCCTGGCGCCAACAATCACGCTTGTGACCTGCGGCTGGTGCAGCAACCAGCCCAACGCCACCTGCGCAACCGAAACCCCGTGCGCCTGGGCGATCGGACGCATCACGTCGACGCAGTCCCAGGCCCGGTTCTTGTCGACCGGAGGAAAATCGAAAGCCATCCGCCGGCTGCCGGCTTCGGCCTGCTGCTCGCGCCCGTATTTACCGCTCAGCAAACCACCGGCCAGCGGGCTCCACACCATCAGGCCAACCCCCTCACTGCGCAGCATCGGGATCAACTCACGCTCCAGGTCGCGCCCGGCCACCGTGTAGTAGGCCTGCAGCGACTCGAAGCGCGCCAGGCCGAGCCGCTCGGAAATCCCGAGCGCCTTGGCGATCTGCCACGCCGCCCAGTTCGACACGCCGATGTAGCGGACATGGCCATGGCGCACGAGCTGGTCCAGGGCGTGCAAGGTTTCCTCGATCGGCGTGGCCAGGTCGAAACCGTGCACCTGGTACAGGTCGATGTGGTCGAGCTGCATCCGCTTCAAGCTGGCCTTGACGCCGTCCAGGATGTGGCTGCGCGTCAGGCCGCGCGCGTTGGGCCCGCCGCCGGTTTCGCCAAACACCTTGGTCGCGACCACCACCTGGTCGCGCGGGATCTTCAGGTTCCGGAGGGCCTGGCCGGCGATCTGCTCGGAGGCGCCGCCGGCGTAAACATCGGCGGTGTCGATGAAGTTGATGCCGCCGTCCAGTGCCTGGCCGACCAGCCGTTCGGCGTCGGACTGCTGCAGTTCGCCGATCTTGGCCCACATGCCTTCGGTTCCGCCGAAGGTCATGGTGCCGAGGCAAAGTTCGGAGACGAAAAGGCCAGTACGGCCGAGCGAGTGATAGCGCATGGCGAATGAACTCCTGTTGGGGTTGAAGGGTTGGGCGGGTGTCGCCCTGAACCAGTCAGCATACCGCCCACACGCCGCCCGTGCGCTTACATGGTGCCGATTTCGCCGTGCGGGATGGTGCCGCTGCGCGCAGCGTTGGCGGCCTGCAAACGGACCGTGTCGCGCGACATGGCCGAGCTGGTCATGCCGATGAATCCGGTGCCGCCGTTGGTGATGTGGACAGGCATCGCTGCCTCGGCCTTCACGTCTGCAGCGAAGCGAGTGGATGTGAACACGAGGCTGCGCTCGGAACCGTCCGCTTCGCTGGCGTGCACGGCGAAAGTGGAGAGGGCGGCGAGTGCGGAAATGGCGATCAGGCGAGTTGTCTTCATGGTGAGTCCTTGGGTTGTTGAAGGTCCATCCTTTACGCGCAAGCTCGGCAGCTGGATTCGAAATAATTGCGTCGGCGTTTTCTCCTACAGGGGTGCATGCCCGTCTCACGGGACACTACATTCATCTCGTCAAAGGGTCGCCGATCCACCGGGCTTGTACTGCAGATTGGGCGCTTTATGGATTTCGGAATTTCGGTCCCACACGCTGAATTCAGCTTCCAACCTGCAGAACCCCGCGTCGTAGCCGACCCCGCGCGAGATGAGCGCAACCTTCCGCTCAAGGTCATGATCGCGGCCGCCGCCCGCGGTGATATCCACGCTTTCGAGGCGCTCTACAACTCCACGGCGGGCTGGTTGCTGGGCCGCGTCCGCAGGATCACCGGCGACTCGCTTGCGGAAGATGTGCTGGCGGAAGTTTTTCTGCAGGTCTGGCGCACTCTTGCGCTGTATGAGGAAAGCCGCGGCGAGCCGCTGGCCTGGCTGGCGACGATCGCCCGCAGCCGCTCCCTGGACCGCCTGCGGACCGAACGTCGCAGCCATGGCGGCGAACTGGAAGCGCCTCAGTGTGAATTGGCAGAAGAAGGGCATGAGATCGGGCCGGAGCAGCTGCTGGCGGTGGCCGAACGCGACCGCCTGTTAAAGGTTTCGATGGGCGCGCTGTCGCCGAAGGAACAGCTGGTTCTGGGAATGGCGTATTTCCGCGATTGCAGCCAAAACGAAATCGCTTCCCTGACCGGCCTGCCGCTCGGAACCGTCAAGACCCTCATGACGCGGTCGCAACAAAAACTACGCGCCGCGCTCACCCTTGGCCAGTCCAAGTCCCGTATGGTGCAAAATGGAATTCAGGCGCCTGTCGCCTGACTCATGAGTGATACCACCTTACCCCTGCGCGCCAAGCTGATCGCGAGCGACGTCCGTCAAGTCCTCGATGCGGCACTCTGTCCGCAAGGTGCGGGGGACTCTGCCTTGCTGGCGCGGGTCAAAGAGCGGGTCCTGACCGCTGTTGTCTTGAAGACGAGCGTGCTCCACAGCACAGTGCGCGCGGGAGCGGGGGAGTGGGAGCCCGTGTCTGCCGGCCTCGAGCGCAAGCTGCTTTGGGAAAATGCCGACGCAATCAGCTGCCTGTTGCGGCTGGCGCCGGGTGCGGTGGTCGCCGGCCACACGCACCTGATGGATGAAGAATGCATCGTGCTGGAGGGGTCCTTGCGGATCGGCTCCGACCTGACATTGAACGTGGGCGACTTCCATGTAGGAGTGCGGGGCGTGGCGCACGAGCTTTCCAGTTCCGACACGGGAGCCGTGGTCTTTCTGCGCTGCGCCAAACCGCGGTTCGAATTGGTCGGCTGACGGATGCGTCCAACTGGCGCTTCGCCAAAGGCCGGACTGCGAGTCGCGTAATCAAAGAAAAAAGCCCGCGGAAGCGGGCCTTTTGTAGGGTGCGGCGCAGGCTCAGAGCTTGGCAGCGTCTTTCTTCATCTGCTCGTCGGTCGAATTCTTTTTGCCGATCTTGGCCTTTTTGGCCTTCTTCTTTTCGGCAGCGCCTTCGGCTTTTGCATCGCCCGACTTCATGGCTTCTGGCTGCATGGCAGATTTGTCGCCAGTCTTGGCCTTGGCGTCGACCTTGGCCTGGGCAGCAGCCTCGGGCTTGGCATCCCCCGCCTTCATGGCCTCGGGCATGGTCTTGGCGGTGCCACCAGCCATCGGGGCGCCAACGTGGGACGCTGCAAAAGAAGCGGTCGCGAAAAGTCCGGCGATCAGCACGGCAAGGAGTTTGTTCATTTGGAATCCATTGGAGTTGAGGATCAGCGATGTCAGGAATCTGGCCTCGCCGTGAGCGGCCCGGGACAGCGCCCGCCAATGCGGGTACGCCGAAACCGTCGAGCTGGATTCATTGTAACTGGCATGCCGCAGCAAATCCATCGGGTATCCGCCGCATGAATCCACTGTACTTGCCGGGGCGTATCTCCCATGCACGATTCATCGAAACTTCACACACCCCAAGGAGAGTACCCATGCGCTTGAAGAAAATCAGTCTGGCCATTCTGGCGGTTGCTGCCGCCTGTTCGGCCGGCATCAGCCTGGCGTCGAGCCACCGCGAGGGGCCTTACATCGCCGGCATGCCGAAGGTCGACGGCACTGACCTGTACATGTTCCGCAGCTATGAACCCGGCCGTGATGGCTTCGTCACCATTCTGGCTAACTACCAGCCATTTCAGGATCCGCAGGGCGGCCCGAACTTCTACATGTTCGACCCCAACGCCTTGTACGAGATCCACATCGACAACACCGGCGACGGCGTCGAAGACCTGACTTTCCAGTTCCAGTTCAAGAACACCTCGAAGGCCACAGCGCTGACCGTGGGCGGCAAAGCTGTGAAGATTCCGCTGATCAACAGCGGCGTCATCACCGGCGTCAATCCGGGCACGTTGAATGTCCGTGAAACCTACACCGTGAATATCGTGCGCGGCACCCGCCGCGGCGGTGCCCGGTCCAGTGGCACCAATTCCACCGGCGGTTCGGCGACTTTCGACAAGCCGGTCGACAACATCGGCGACAAGTCGTTCAGCGCCCCTGGCGGCTACGCGGCCTATGCCAACCAGCACATCTACAGCCTGAACATTCCCGGCTGCGCCACGCCCGGCAAGGTCTTTGTCGGCCAGCGCAAGGAACCCTTCTACATCGCCGTCGGCAAGATTTTCGACTTGTTCAACCTGAACCCGCTCGGCGCGGAAGTGGGCGGCAACAACAATGACCTCGAAGGCAAGAACGTCAGCACGCTCGCCCTCGAGCTGCCGATCAGCTGCGTCACGACCGCCTCCGACCCGGTGATCGGCGCCTTCACCACCGCCAGCGTGCGGCAGGCGCGGATCGTCAACGGCTCGCCCGCCACCGGCTTGGGTAATGCCAGCCGCGAGGGCGGCGCCTGGACCCAGGTTTCGCGTCTGGGCATGCCCCTGGTCAATGAGGTGGTGATCGGTCTGGAGGACAAGGACAAATTCAACGCTTCCCTGCCCAAGGACGACGCAGCCAAGTTCGCCGACTACGTGACGAATCCGGTTCTGCCGGCACTGATCGAGTCGCTGTTCCCCTCTGCCAAGGCGCCGACCAACTTCCCGCGGACCGACTTGCTGACCGTGTTCCTCAAGGGCATCGCGGGCGTCAACCAGCCGAAGAATGTCGTGCCGGCGGAAATGCTCCGTTTGAACACTTCGATTCCGCCGATTGCACCCGCTGCGCAAAACCCGCTTGGCGTCGCAGCCGGCGACAACGCTGGCTTCCCGAACGGCAGGCGCCCAGGGGATGACGTCGTCGACCTGTCGATCCGCGTTGCAATGGGTGCCTTGTGCGTGCTGACCGGCCCCACCGACGCGCTCCAGGTCGGCTGCAAGCCTTCCGATGCTCCCGCCGGAGGTTTGGCCCTGACCGACGGCGTTCGCAAGACTGCCGCCAACTTTGGCTCGGCGTTTCCCTACCTGACGACACCGCTGCCGGGTAACTCCAATCCCGCACCTGCCGCCGGCACCACCTTCCCCTGAGTCACGGAGAAATCAACATGAAAAAAATGTTTGGAATTGCCTTTGTCAGCGCTGCGGCGCTGGGATTGGCAGCCTGCGGCTCGAGCGATAACGGAACAGCGGCAGCACCGGGGACCACACCTGGGGCGACAACCGATGTGCCTGCGTCCGCTCAGCAGAGTTCGTCGGGCTTGACGGCCTACCTGAACGCGCTGATCGCGACGACCAGCGACAACGGTGAACCCGTCGTGCTGGGTGACGCGACCCTCACAGCGGACGACACGACGGAAACGAGTCTGTAATCGTCGCTCCATCCAGGTGAAAGCCTGCTTGAAACGAAACGCCGCCACGGTGCTTGTCGCCCTGGCGGCGTCCTGTTCTGCATTCGCACACGAGTTCTGGATCGCCGCCAGTCCGTTCGACCCCGGGGTCGACGCACCGACGGTGGTGACGCTGAACGTGGGCGAATTTTTTGTTGGCGACCGGGTAGGTGTGACTTCCGCCCACGCCAAGTCGGTCCGGGTGCTGTCCGCGCAACAGGATCTTGACCTGATGGACCTTGTTCCGGGCGGCTCCATGCTGCCTTCACTGACGCTGTCGTTTCCCGAGGCCGGCTCGCACGTGATCGCGTACGAAAGCCATCCCAGCCAGCTGGAGCTGCCGGCCGATAAATTCCATTCCTACCTCCACGACGAGGGCCTGGACGCCATCATCCGGCAACGCGAGGCCGCCGGCACGGCTGCGACTCCCGGCCGCGAGCGCTTCAGGCGCAGTGCAAAGGCGCTGGTGCGGGTAGGGGAGTCGCTCGACGCAACGTCGACACGCAACACCGGGATCCGGCTTGAAATTACGCCGGAGACCGACCCGCTGACTGCCGCCGCCGGCGATACCCTGCGTTTCGTGCTGACCTTCGAGGGCCGCCCCCGCCCTGGTGTGCTGATCAAGGCATGGCATCGACAGGGCCGCCAGACCACGCTGATCCGCACCACGACCGATGCGCGAGGCGGTTTTTCCGTTGCGTTGCCGTTCACGGGCATGTGGATGCTGAACGCTGTCCACATGGTGCCGGCAACCGATTCCGGCGAGGTTGACTGGGACAGCTATTGGGGCAGCCTGACGTTCGAGCTGGCCCGGCGCAAATCAGCGCGCTCATAGCGTATTGACGAGGTGTCCGCCGTCGACCGCAAGCACCGCTCCGGTCATGTAGGCCGAAGCATCCGAAGCGAGCAGCAGCAAGGGCCCATCGAGGTCAGCGAGCTGTCCAGGACGTTTTTGTGGCACGCGCGAGATGATCGCGCGACCGGCATCGGAGTTCAGCAGCTCCCGGTTGAGTTCGGTTTCAAAGTAGCCCGGCGCGATGGCGTTGACGCGGATGCCGTGCTCTGCCCACTCCAGCGCCAGCGCCTTGGTGAGGTGCACCACAGCGGCCTTGGTCGCCGCATAGGACACCACTTGCGGGCGGACCCGCAGGCCGAGGATGGAAGCGATATTGATGATGGTCCCGCCTGTTCCGGCGCGCACCATGGCCCGGGCGCCAGCCTGGGCGATACGGAAGACGCCTGTCAGGTTGACCCCGACGACCGCGTCCCAGTCCTCATCGCTGACATCCAGGCTAGGCGCACGGATCACGGTGCCGGCGTTGTTGACAACGATCACCGGCACTCCGAAATCGCTGGTCACCGCCGCAAAGCCCTCGGCCGCGCTGCTGCTGTCAGTGACGTCGACTTCGTACGCGCGGACGACGCCGGGCCTTCCGATGGACGCACAGATGTCGCTCGCGACGGAACGGCCGAGCTCGATCCGGCGTCCCGCCAGCGCCACGTTGGCGCCATGTCCAGCCAGCACCCGGGCGAAGTGCAACCCGAGGCCGCTGAAGCCACCGGTCACCAGAGCAGTGCGTCCCTGCAGGTCGAATGGGGTCATCAAGGGGCTCCTTCCGGGGCAATGGCCCCCATGTACACCCCATGCTAAGCTGACTGCCCCCTGTTGCACCACTGAGCGAGACACCATGCCTGGACTGCTGCCCAACGTCGACCCCGACGGCCTCCTTGAATTTTCGGTCGTCTACACCGATCGCTCCCTCAATCACATGTCCCGCAGTTTTCAGGGCGTGATGAAAGACATCTCTGGCATCCTGAAGCAGGTCTACGGCGCCCATTCGTCGGTGCTGGTCCCGGGGAGCGGCACCTTCGGAATGGAAGCCGTCGCGCGCCAGTTCGCTGGCGGCAAGGACGTGCTGGTCCTGCGCAACGGCTGGTTCAGCTACCGCTGGACCCAGATTTTCGATATGGGGCAGATTCCGGCATCCTCGACCGTGCTCAAGGCCCGTCGCGTCGGTACCGGACCGCAGGCACCCTGGACTCCGGCGCCGATCGCCGAGGTGCAGGCCGCGATCCGCGAGGAGAAACCGGCGGTTGTGTTTGCGCCTCACGTCGAAACCGCCGCCGGCATCATCCTGCCGGACGCTTACCTTCGCGCCGTCGCGGACGCAGTGCACGAGGTGGGCGGACTGTTCGTGCTCGACTGCATCGCCTCTGGCGCGATGTGGGTGGACATGCGCGCCATTGGTGTCGATGTGTTGATCTCCGCCCCGCAGAAGGGATGGAGCAGTTCGCCGTGCTGCGCCATGGTGATGTTGAGCGAGCGTGCCCGCACCGCGATCGAGGGCACGACCAGCTCCAGCTTCGCCTGCGACCTCAAGAAATGGCTGCAGATCATGCAAGCCTATGAAGGCGGAGGCCATGCCTACCATGCGACGTTGCCGACCGACGCATTGACGCGGCTGCGCGACGTGATGAAGGAAACCCAGGCCTACGGCTTCGCGAAAATTCGGGCCGAGCAGGAAGAACTGGGTCGCAAGGTGCGTGTCCTGTTCGAAAGCCGCGGCCTGCCGAGCGTTGCCGCCGATGGGTTCAAGGCTCCTGGCGTGGTGGTGAGCTACACCACCGACCCCGAGATCCAGTCCAGCCGCAAATTCCTTGCCGAAGGCTTGCAGACCGCCGCGGGCGTGCCCTTGCAATGCGACGAGGGTGCGGACTTCTCGACGTTCCGGGTCGGCCTGTTCGGCCTGGAAAAGTGGCACCACGTGGACCGAACCGTCGCGCAGCTCGCGGCGGCGCTCGACCATATCGGCCTGGTTGCACCGACCGCGGCGTCCAGGAGCCAGCTCGCGCCGGCATGACCGCGCTGTAGCCGATCCAGTCGTCCCCATGATCGCGGTGATTTTTGAAGTCTGGCCGCACCCCCATGCCACGCAGACTTACCTGGATATGGCGGCGGCCTTGCGTCCCAGGCTCGAAGCGTCGGACGGCTTCGTGTCGGTCGAGCGCTTTCGAAGCCTCACGGATCCGGACAAGCTGCTTTCGCTGTCTTTCTGGCGCGATGAGGAAGCAGTCGAGAAGTGGCGTCGCGTCGAGGCGCACCGCGATGCCCAGGCAGCTGGACGCGAGACTGTGTTCCAGGACTACCGCCTGCGGATCGCCGCGGTGCTGCGCGACTACGGATTGCATGACCGGGCCCAGGCGCCTGGGGACAGCCGCTCTGCGCACGGATAAGGGTGAAGCGCGCGGTTGATGCTACCGGTAGAGGGTAGGCTGCCTCTGGTCGCGCGCATCCTCGATGTCGTTCAACAACTGATCGCTGCGATGCGCATACCAGCGCAGCAAGCACTCGCGGTCGCGGCAGGTCGATTCCCGGTCGCGCCACTCCTGGTCGTTCTGGCGACGGAAGGCCGCCGCATCGGAGCTCGCATTCCTCGCACGTGCGTGCAGACGGCCCAGTTCGCGATCGAGCTGGGCGAGCTGAGTGTCCGAGCAGATAATCTGTTCCGGCCTCGACCGCGCCCGGGAGCAGTCGAAGCTCGGCGTCGGCACGCTGGCGTCGCCGGTGGCCTGCCGGAGCTGCGGCGCGGCTGTGACAGGCGCTTCAAGCTTCCAAGGTGCCGGTTTCGTTCGCGGCGCAGGGGCAGCGACCGCAACCGCGATCCCCACAGGCGCAGGCGCAGGCGCAGGCGCAGCGGCACGGGCAGGCATTCCCACGACGGCGGCCACCGACCTGACCGGTTCGGCAGGCTTGGCGGCCAGCGGACGCACGCCTTGCTGCTGATCGACCGACGGCGACTGCACGCCGGCCAGACCTTCGGCGGCGTAGCGCGTCTTCTCATTGGTGTCTCCGTACTTCGCGCGATAAGTCTCGACGCTGTCCGCGTACGAGACCTGCGCGCGCCGAAGCAACTCGGCTTGACTGGCTCCCATAGGCGTACCTGCAGATCGTGCGAGCGACGCATAGTGGCGTCCCAACTGGTACCTGGCATCGGCGGACTGGACCGACTCCTGTCCCTTGAGCTTGTCCGCGACCCGGCAAGCCATCAGGAAGGCAATTTCCGCGTCGTGCGGCCGGCCCGCGGCCGCCGCCTCCTTGCCGGCGAGGATGAACGAGGGAATATCGGAAGAGGTCTTGGCGTCGACATTGGGCTGCATCACGAACTGCCCGTCTTTGCCGCCAACCGACACGGTCATCGGCTGCGCGGGACAAGCCGTACGTTCGTGCGCCACCGTCGCCATCCCGGACGGCGCCAACTCGGCAGGCTTGCGCTGCGCCACGGCCGTCGCTAGCGGCGTCGCAACGCTCGGCTGCGGCCCGGGAGTTGCAGCGGACGGCGGCAAATGGGCGACGCGCACAAACCAGACAGCTGCGACAGCCCCGAGCAGGAGGCCCGACACGAACACTGCTGCCTGACGGACGGTGATAGTCATAGGTTAACCATGGACCGGTCCTTCTTCGGCCGGCGGCGCAAGCTCGATGGTCGCGGTCAGTGCGAGGGGCTCCGCACCGGGGGCGTTTTGGACTCCCGTGAGCCGGCCTGCAGCCAGACCAGGCGCTGTCGTGGAATTGGCCGTGCGCAAGCACCCTGCACCGACGAGAGCCGCAAACAACAGAGGCAAAAAAATACGCTTCGCCAAAGGCGTTGCGGGCAAACCCATTCGGAAAAATCTCCACTGACTCGTTGGAATCTGACTCAACGGACTGCAGTCACGTTTTCGCCTCAGCGAACCACCGGGCGTGGTGTAAGCAAAGTCCGATACGGCACAACCTGCGCCGCGCCGGGCGGGACCTGGCTTCAGGAAACGCTGGAGTGGCGGGCCAGCCGCTTAGGGCTGACTTGCGCTCGACGGACCGCGGTCGTCGCCGCCGTCCCTCGCGCCGGCAGCAGACGACGCCGCCTGCATCAGCGGAAGCGTGATCGTGAACTGGCTGCCGCAACCGAGGCCATCGCTCTTGACCGAGATCGCACCTCCGTGGTCGCGCACCAGCCGATCAGCCAGGGTCAGGCCGACGCCGAGCCCGGCATTTTTGTCGCTCGACCGGGTCCGCGCCTGCACGAACATGCCGAACACCTGGGGCAACATTTCGGCATCGATGCCCGCCCCGTCGTCCGTGACTTCGATCAGCACCTTGGTGCCGAGCGTTTTGACCTGGACATCAATGTGTCCCGCTTCATGCGTGTACTTGGCGGCGTTCTGGATCACGTTGCTGACGACCTGGAGCAGCCTCGATGCATCGCCATGCACCCACAGGTCGCTGGCGGAGGGCTGGAAAACGACGACATGGCGGCGCTGCTCGATTGCGGCTGCGGTCATTTCGAGCGCATCCTTGACCAGCGAATTGATTTCCACCGGCGCTTCCTGCAGCTCGAGTTTGCCCTTGTCGATGCGCGTCACGTCCGTGAGGTCGTCCACCAGCCGCACCAGATGGCCGATCTGGCGGGTCATCACGTCGCTGCGCTGCTTCAACTCATCGGCCGTGATTGTCGTCTTGCGACGCAGGATCGCCAGCGTCATGTTCAGCGTGGCCAGCGGGTTGCGCAGCTCGTGCGCCAGGATCGCCAGGAATTCGTTCTTGCGCAGATCGGCCTGCTGCAGCACCAGCTGCCTGCGCCGCGTTTCTTCCAGCGCCTGCTGCATGTCCCGGTTCTGCTGTTCCAGTTCTTCCATCGCCGTGCGCGGCTTGCGTGTCAGCAGCTGGTCGACCCGGCTGCTGATGTCCTGCACCGAAAGCATCTTGTGCGCGCGCGGCAGCGCCATCTCCAGGGTCACCACGGTGCCGCCCTCGTCGGGCGAGCGCAGCACGAGGTGGTCGACCAGTCGGCGGGCGCCGACGATCCCGGTCAGGCCGCCTTTCGAAAAGTCCTGCTTCAGCCCCTGGGTCACCAGTTGCGGATTCTTGATGCCTGGGCCCTTGTCCGAGATCTCCGCCACCAGCGCCTGGCCGCCGCAATAGGGCGACTGCGTGTCGAACGTGAAAGTGAGGCTGCCTTCGCCTGCGTACTGCACCGTGTTGCGGGCGATCTCGGACACCGCCGTGACCAGCCGGGTGCGCTGCAGCGTCTCGAGCCCGAACAGCTCCCCGACCTGGCGCGATCGCTCGCGCACCGTCAGCAGGCTGTGGTTGTCGATCTTGACCGAAAGGAGTCGATGTCGCATCAGTTGCTCCTGCCGACCACGATGGTGGCGTCGTCGCTGTCACGGGCATGGTCGCGCAACAGCACCGAAGCGATGAGGCTCGGGTGCCTGGAAAGCAGGCCCGGATACTTGAGCATGCCCCAGCGTCCGGAGACCCCGTCGGTGTAAAGGACGGCGACGGACCCCGTCCCCCACGCCGCTTCGCGACTGCGCACCGGCCGCAGCCGGTAGCCGACCGTCCCCTTGACCGACAGCAGGTGCCGGGCATCAGCGCCCTGGAAAATGGTCGCTGCGATGTTGCCGACGCCGCAATAATCGGCCGTTCCGGCCGCGGCGTCCAGCGCCAGCACCGCCATCATGACTCCGCGGGTGTCCTTGAGTTGCTCATGGGCCCGCATCACGATCGCCGCCGGAGCTTCGGCCCGTCGGGCTGCGGCGAATATCGAGACCGCACGCTGCGCCGCCAGCGGGCCGTGGCCCAAGCCGTCGACGATGCAGAGCAACTGGCGTTCGCCGAAGTTGCGCACCGCCCAGGCATCGCCGCAGTCGACCTGGCCTTTTTTGGGGATCGAGCGGCCGGCGCTTTCAAAGGCTGCTGGTACCGTTGCCTCGGCACTGCGCGGTGTGCCGTGCGCGACCCGCGCGGC
>JANXVP010000345.1 GCA_025351615.1 Ramlibacter sp.
GGTATTTCACTGGGCTGAGCCCCTGCAACCCGAGCTTAATGCGCTCGTGGTTGTAGTAGTGAACGTAATCATGAACGCCAGACTCAAGCTGCCCAACGCTGTCGAACTGGGCGAGACGGAAGAATTCCGCCTTGAGCGTGCCGAAGAAACTCTCGATTGCGGCATTGTCAAAGCAGTCACCTTTCCGGCTCATGCTCTGCGTGACGCCGTGACGCGCAAGCACGTCCCGGTAGGGCCCCATCTTGTAATGCCAGCCCTGATCGGAGTGCACGATCAGCCCAGCGGCACCGCCGATCCGAGGCAACGCCGCCGCGAGCGTGTCCAACACCAGCTCAAACACGGGGCGCCTGGCCATCCGGTGCGCGATGATCTCGCCGTTGTACAGATCCATGCAGGCTGACAGGTAAAGCTTGTGCCCTCTCACGTTGAATTCGGTGATGTCGGTCGCCCACTTCTGGGCAGGAGCCACCGCTGTGAAGTCGCGCTGCAGCACATTGGGCACGTGCACATCGCTCAGGCCGTGGACACGCCGGTAGCGCCTCTTTGCTCGTATTAGTGAGCGCAGCCCCATCTGTTGCATGAGGCGCTGCACGCACTTGTGGTTGACTGGCTTCGACATCGAATCGCACAGCGCCGCGGCTATCCGTCTGTAGCCGTAGCGCCCCTTATGCTCGGTGTAGACGGCGCATATCTGAGTCTTCATGTCGCTGTGCTTGTCGGCACGCTGCAGTGCCTGGCACTGATAGTAGAAAGTGCTGCGGGCAAGGCCGGCGACCTGCAGTAGGACTGCCAATTTGTGGTCTCGCCTCAATCCGAGGATCGTGCGAGCTTTGTCGCCGCAACTGATCTTCTCGCTCGGATCAAGGCGTGCAATTTTTTTAGGTACGCTACCTCCGCGCGCAACTGCTCGTTCTCTTCGCGCAGGTCCGGTGTTGGATCGCTTGAGCCCGTGCTCGGTGGCACGGGGTGACCTCGTGTCGGCTTCATATCGGGACGCCCTCGTTTCCTGCCTTCAAGTTCTGCGACGGTACCCGTGTCGAGTTTGCGCCGCCAGACCACGACTTGGTTGGGATTGCGGATGTCATAGATTGCAGCCACCTGTCGGCTTGACAGCTGCTCTCGGTCCTGGTGGGACAGCACCTGCATCTTGAATTGCGCACTGTAGACGCTGCGCTTGCGCTGCAACCCGGCGATGCCATGCAGCCGGTAGTGACTCACCCAGGTACGGATCTTCTCCTCTGGCACCGACCAGCGCCGTGCCAGCAGCTTCGCGCCGCCGTCACCGGCCAAAAAGCTCTTGACGACCTTCAGCTTGAAAGCTGATTCGTACTTGACCATAAAACCCCTTTAAGTTCGTCCAACTTCTGGGGGTCAGTTCACTTCCGTGGAGGCTGGTTGGTTTAAGTCAAGCCGCCATCATGGCGGTCTGACTGGCTAGTTGCCGGTAATAGTTTGCCTCAGCTTCTGCCGGCGGTATGTACCCGATGAGCTGCTATATCCGTGCCGACGACGCGTACCGTTGCCCAGCTGGCGAGAGGCTACGCCGGCGCCAGACCACGCTTGAGAAGGACATCAACGTCCATGCCTACTGGACCAACACGTGCTCCGGTTGCCGTTTGAGAGCCCAGTACACCACGGGCAAGGAGCGTCGGGGTGCGGCGCTGGGAACACGAAGAGGTGCCTGAACGGCTTCAGCGAGGCTTGATCGACGGCCGCAGCAGATGACCGTGCGAAAAGGCGCCCCATGGAGCACGTGTTCGGCACGCTGAAGCACTGTAAAACGATGCTGGATGCATTACCGACCCTGCGCCGTGACACCGCCGGCGATTGTGTTGCCCATCAGACGGTATGGTCCTTGTTGCTGATCTGAGCTTCTGTTTTTTCCTCTTTTTCAGAATTTCGAGAGTCGCCTTTCCATTTGCTGGTAGCGCGCTCGAGCGGCCCGCCAAAAATCAGTACCAACAGCATGGCGGCCATCGCACAGGTTGCCAGTACGTATTGACCAGAGCCGTAGGTTGCACCCAGGATTGCACAAGCCCAAAGACTCGCTGCAGTGGTAAGACCATGCACGCTGTTGCTGTGGTCTTCGCGAATGATCACGCCTGCACCTAGGAAGCCGATTCCGGTGATCAAGCCTTGAAGAACACGACTGACATCTTGTGCGTCTGCGCCTGACAGCCCCCCGACTAGCAATACCACCAACGCGGCACCGATGGAAACCAGTGAATGGGTGCGAACACCCGCAGCCTTATGGTGCATCCACCGGTTCAGTCCCAGAATCATGCCCGCCGCCGTGGCGAGCCCGAGCCGCAGTACGATTTCGGAAAGATCGATGGAAGTGCTCGCAAGGACCATAGTCATCGACGACGGATTAATACGCTCACAATTTCCCCACCCAACCTGGCAAATAGCTGGCCTCAGGGCGCTTTGCCAACTCACACGCGAGCACAAGCGCAGCTTCCATCGACTTCGCTATTTGACGCTTGTCGATTCTCGTGCGGAAATAATCGGACCACAAAAACTCGCTGAAAGGGGTGACTTCCTTCGCAAATGCACCGGCGCGTCGAGCTAGACCGGCCAGGCTTCGGTAATGGTCGTTCTTAAGGCCGGAGATGGTCCGGGGGATGCGTCGGAAGTCCACTCGCTTGCCGGTTTCGTCGAAAGGATGGGCCCATTGATGGAATTCCATGACATGCCAAAACGTATCGGGCTCTAGCCAGGATAGATCCTTCAACACGGTGAGATGAACAGTTTTTTGCTGCTCTTCGAGCAAGGCCATGCCCAGGTGGTGATGGTCCAAAACGTAATACCGCCGCTTGGGGCCGAGCACGGTCGGAAACCAATGCTGGTCAAGTACGGATTGACGCTGCTTTTTGGACAGAAGCTTCCATTCCTCGCGCTTTTGTTTCACTTCCGCGTACCCTACCGTCACCTGCGTAGGTAGAAGGTCTGCCAGCTTGGCCTTGACCACAAATTGATTCGAAAAGACCACGGTCATCTTTCACTTAGCAGGTTAACGGGTGGGGCAGGATTTTATCGCACCATTGGGCGGCGCGCTGCGCAGGCTTGGCCGGATCACAGCCGGGGCGGCAGACAAGCTTGGTCGACCGGGTGTACCTGTTCGGCAGCAGGGTCCGTGGCGACACCCGGCCTGATAGTGCCATCGCTATTGCAGTTGAACTCGACCTTGAAGAGTTGATCGGCCGCGACCACACCACCGGCGTCCACATCTGGCTTTCGGAATCCGCCGGCTGGATTGATGAGCTGCAGGAAGCCAGGAAAAAGGCCGCCGAGGTGGCTGGACTCGTTCAAGGTGCGGATGCTCCGCTCGCGCTTGTTGCTCGGCCATTTAGCCGAGCCCGCGCCGCTAGCGAATGCCCAGCAGGTTCCGCACCTCTTTGGCGCTCTCCGGGTCGCCGCGCAGAACCTCCTTCAGGCGCTCCGGCGTGGTGTCCAGGCTTGCGGCCCACGCGCACAGTTTTTCGTCGTGCTCGCTGAAGTCCTCGTTGTCCAGTCGGGCAATGTGGCTCTCGTCTGCCATGGCGGTCATCCATCGTAAAACTACAGCATAGGGAGCCCTGTCCTCTGCATGTGTAGGACGGCGTCGGCAAATTGCAACGCGACCTATTAGAATGGTTTCATGGTGCCTCCCCCGTTACCGGTTCAACCGGATATCGTGCTTCCGCCCGATCCTGTGCCGGGTGGAGCGGCACCATTCGATGCGACATCGACAACCGTCTTCCAGGCGAAGATGAAGCGCGCGCCGCTGTGGTTCTGCTCTTTCCTGGCGGGAAACAGCCGAGAGAAACGCCGGCTGCGCGACGAGTTGGCCATGATGAAGGGCGCCTGGCCGCTGCTGATGAAGCAGCGCAATGGCGGGACCTGGACCACGGACGACAAGGCCAAGCTCAAGTCGATGGTCCGGTCGGCCTCGTCGGTCAGCCCCTACCTCTTCATCTGGGCGATCCCCGGCTCGATGCTGCTGCTGCCTCTGCTGGCCTGGTTCCTCGACCGCCAGCGCAAGCAGCGCGCACGCAAGTCCGCGCCCTGAAATTCCCCGACCCCGGCCTCGGCGGCGCCGAGCCAATTCTTCAGCGCCGTTCGTTTTTACTGGCAGTGTCCGTGTCCGCGAAATAGCTGGACTCACCACCCCGATTCCAGAAATCGTTCTTGCTGGCGTCGCGTGCGTGGTCCACGCGCGTGTCCTCCGGCAAAGCGCCGAAGAGCGTCGTGTCCAGTTCCCCGGCTGTGGTGGATCGCCCGGACTGCGCGATGGTGTGAAGGCCCGTGCAATGGCCCGCCATGCGACGGCGAAGGCGGCAAGAATTCGATTTGGCTGCTCGTTCATGCGCGTCCATTTCAGCACGAAAGCCGGTCTTTCAGGGACCGGATCCGGCCGGATAGAATCCCCCGATTGGCGGACACCCAGCGTTAGGAAAGCGACATGGCGGCGACAGACGCAACAGCACGGACGACATGAGCAGGGTCATCCGGTTCGATCAGTTCCTGCCAGTCGAAAAGAGCAAATACCTGTTGGCCATCGAGTCGGCATTGCTGGATGTCGGGAGCTTCGAGGTTTCCAAAATGGAAATCACGCCGCCCCTGATGCCTGGCGGAGTGACGGCGCTGGTGACCGTCAAGCTGGCCTCAAGCGCCATCGCGTTCAGCTACGAAGACTCGCCTGACTGCAGCTGGGTATTGGGGTTCGAGGACGATCTCGGAGCCGGCCGCTTCGGCGCAGCGACTGTCCGGTCCGAGGCGCTCCCCGATTCGGCTGGCTGAAATTCGGGCGACGGCTGTAGTTGCCGTCCTACAACCCCGGGCGCTCTTTCCCGCTAGCGTCGACAAAACGAATTTGCTGTGGGCGCAAAGTGAATGACACTGGTGAAGACGAACTGCTCAAGGCTGTTGCGCGCCGCAATGCCGACACGATCCTGAAAGTGCGGCAACAGGCGGAGCAGGAGCTGGTACAGGCCCGGGACGCGCTCGAACGCAAGACGTCCGAACTGGCCGTTTCGCTGTCGGCCATGAAGGCCACGCTCGATTCCGTTTCGGACGCCATCCTGGTGATCGACGCGGGGCTCCGCATCACCGCGATGAATGAGAGGGCGGTCCGGATGTGGCAACGGCCCGGAACGGTATTTCATCCACGCAGCCACGCCGAATTGCTGGACCAGATCGCGTCGTTCTTCGAGGACCCCGCAGCGTTCAGGATGCGCGTCCAGGAAATCTACCGCCACGCGCCCGACACCACGTTCGACCTGCTGACTCCGCTCGATGGCCGCGTGATCGAACGCCAGTCGCGTCCACAAATCGTTCAGGGCCGCGTTGTCGGCCGGGTCTGGATCTACCGCGATATCACCGAGCGCAAGTTCGCCGAGCAGGACCGAGACGAGCTGGTGCGGGAGCTCGAGGCGGCCAACGCGCGGATGTCCACCCTGTTTCGCCAGGCGCCCGCGTTCATGTGCGTGATGCGCGGACCGGAGCAAATCTTCGAGCTGGTCAACGACCGCTGCGCGCAGCTCGTGGGCGGACGGGAGTTGCTTGGCAAGTCGCTGCTGGAGGCTTTGCCGGAGCTCGCGGGCCAGGGCTTCATCGAGCTGCTGGACCAGGTGTACCGCAGTGGCGAGTCCTATGTCGGCACCGGCGTGGCGCTGCGGCTTCAGCGGCACGCATCCGGGCCGATGGACGATGTGTACGTGAATTTCGTCTACATGGCGCTGCGCGACGCACATGGCGCTGTCTCGGGCGTATTTGTGCACGGCGTCGATGTCACCGACCACAAGCGGGCGGAAAGCGACTTGCAGCGGCTCTCGGTGGATCTCGCTGACGCCGACCGCCGCAAGACCGAATTCCTCGCCACGCTGGCCCACGAATTGCGCAATCCACTGGCCCCGATGAGCAATGGACTGCAGATCATCCGCCGTGCGTCGGGCAATGCCGCCGCGATCGACAAGGCCGTCGGCATGATGGAGCGGCAGCTTTCACAGATGGTGCACCTGGTGGACGACCTGCTGGATATCGCGCGTATCAGCCGGGGCACGGTCGAACTTAAAACGGAGCATGTCAATTTGAAGGCGATCGTTGCCGGTGCCGTGGAGGCCAGCCTGCCGCTGATCGAGGCCGCCGGCCACCAGCTTTCGGTCGATCTGCCGCAGGAGCCGCTCATGCTCGAAGCCGACCCGACCCGACTTGGCCAGGTTGTGAGCAATCTGCTGAACAACGCGGCCCGGTACACCCCCCGGTCTGGCCGCATCGAGCTGGCGGTGCGCCGGGACGCAAACCAGGTTCTGCTCACCGTGACGGACACGGGTGTCGGCATCGCGCGCGAATCGCTGGAGCCGGCGTTCGAAATGTTCACGCAGATTGGCCGCACGACTGAGCGCGCCCAGGGCGGCCTTGGCATCGGTCTGTCGCTGGTGCGGCGGCTCGTGGAACTGCATGGCGGCACAGTGGCCGCCGAAAGCCCAGGACCGGGTCGAGGCAGCACCTTCTCGGTGCGATTGCCGCTTGCCGATCCTCAAGCCGGACCGGCTGCAGGCCAGGGGCCGGACGCTGCGCCGTCGCCGCACGAAGGAACGCGCGGCTTGCGAGTGCTGGTGGTGGACGACAACGTCGACGCGGCGGAGACCCTGGCCTCCTTCCTGGAGCTGGAGGGCAATGCGACACTGGTCGCGGCCGACGGCCCACACGCGCTGGCCGCTGCGGTCTCTTTCCGGCCTGAGGTGATGTTCCTGGACATCGGGATGCCGCGGATGAACGGCTACGAAGTCGCGCAGGCGCTGCGGCAGATTCCCGGTCTCGAATCCGTCGTGATCGTGGCGCTGACCGGCTGGGGCACGCAAGCGGACCGGAACCGGTCGCGCGAAGCTGGCTTCGACCTGCACCTGACCAAGCCGGCTGACCTGGCCGTCATCGACCAGCTGCTGGCGCGCCTGCGACACGGAACCTTTTCGGCAGCGACCGGTTGAAAGCGCTGCTCAGGCGAGCTGATGCTCTTCCTGCTCCGGCTCCTGCATGTGCGCCAGTGACCTCAGCTTGATCTCGACGCCTTCAATCGCGTAGCGGTGCTGTCGCCACAACTCGAGAAAGCGGGTGTCGTGGTCGGATTCGAGCCAGCCCTCGGGATCCTTCAGGCGCAGCAGCTGCTGGTTCCAGAGGAAATCGACCAGGCGGTTGTGGACGATCAGGATTTCCACCATGTCGCCGGCCAGTTCCGGGAACCATCCCTGCTTGATATAGCGAGCTTGTTCCAGCGCCAACGAGGCGTCCTTCCCTTCACCCTGGAAAAACGTCGACCGCCGCTGCGCGGCCGCCCATTCCGAATAGCGGGCGAGTGCGTCGAGCAGCTCCAGCGCCTTGAGCCGCCGCACTTCGCGCAGGCGCAGGCTCCTGGCAATGGTGGCGCTGACAAGGGCAACGGCGATCAGCGCCGCCACCAGCCAGAGCGTGAAATAAACGATGCTGGACACGGGCAGATCCGTTCAGTCAGGCGGCACGCCGCGTGGATGGCTTTGCCGGCGCTTTCCGGGCTGTGGCGCGGGCCGGTGCCTGGGTCGCACGCGCTTTGCCGGAGGCAGCAGGCTTCTTCGCCGCAGACGCCAGCTTGCCCCCCTGCAGGCTGCGCTTGAGCAATTCCGTGAGGTCGATCACGTCGGCTCCGCCTTGCGGCGTGGGCGCGTTCTCTACTTTGGTGACCGCCTCGGTCTGGCCGGCTTTGGCCTTGCTTTCCACCAGCTTCATGATCTCGTCGCGGAAGGAATCGCGGAACTGCCCGGCACTCCATTTCGCGGCCATGTCCCCGATCAGCTGTTTGGCCATGTTCAGTTCGCTGTCCTTGATGCCGGCAGCCTTGGCGTCCGCTGGCGGCAGCTTCAGATCTTCCCAGGACCGGATCTCGCCGCCCCAGCGCAGCAGGTTCAGCACCAGCGCCGGGCCGCAGGGGATCAGAACGGCCAGGTGCTGCTTGGTCTGGATCACCACCTTGGCGATGCCCACCTTGCCGGTCTGCTTCAATGCCTCGCGCAGCAGGGCGTAAACTTTCTCGCCCTTGTTGATCGGCGCCACGTAGTAGGGGCGCTCGAGATAGACGAACGGCACGTCGTCCGCATCGACAAAGGATTCGATCTCGATGGTCTGGGTGCTGTGGGGATAGGCCGCTGAAATCTCTTCCGGCGTCAGCACGACGTACTGCCCGTCCTGCCACTCGATCCCCTTGACGATATTGTCCTTGTCGATGTCCTTGCCGGTTTTTTTGTTGATGCGCTTGTAGCCAACGGGGTCCATCGAACGCTTGTCGAGCCAGTCGAAATCGAGGTCGCTCTCCGCCGTGGCCGAATACAGCGCAATCGGGATGTGCACCAGGCCGAAGGTGATCGCGCCTTTCCACAAGGTGCGGGTCGACGTTTTCGCCATTCCCTGCTGACTGGCCATGGACACTCCCGGTCAAACAAAATTGTCTCAGGGAGTTTGCGAATGTTCGTGCGTGTGTCTTGTCGGACGCCAGCCGCCTGACATGTAGGCCGGCCCGTACAAACCGAAGCGGCAACAGCCGGACAGGCCAATGCGGCACGCAGCCCCAGGCCCCGTATTCCTTGAGCCGGTCATCGCTCGCGCGGCGTTCGATGCGAACCCAGGCCCTAGACTCTGGAGTAATGAACACCGCCACCTTGCCCGCAGTCGCGACGTACGCGCAGCAGCAATGGGTCGAAGGTGAGCTGGTGCGAAGCCTGATGCGCACCGCCCGCAACTCGCAGTTCGTCGGTCTGGTCCTCATCACGGTGGTGCTGGGCCTGCTGTGGGACGACGCGTCGGTTGGCGCCCTGGCCGCATGGACCGTCGCCGCGCTGGCCATCTCCGCGGCGCGCTTGTGGATGTTGGGCCGCTATGGACAGCGCGCGGCGGATGGCGACGCAGCACGACAGCTGGACTTCTTGTCGCGCTGGCGCATCCTGTGGCCGCTGAGCGCTTTCGTGTGGGGACTGGCGACCGCGCTGTTTTTCGACCGTGCGCCGCTGGCCGACCAGTTCATCTGCTGGCTCTTCATGGCCGGACTCGCGATGTTCTCGATCAACAGTTTGTCCAGCCATCTGGCCACGATGCGCAGCTACCTCAACGTGCTGGCACTGACGGCGCTCGGCATCATGCTCTGGCGGGTCGGGGTCGAGCTGAAATTCCGGGGCCCGTCCTACCACTACTGGATGATGGCCTTGCTGCTGGTGTTCTGGCTGGCCCTGATGCAGGCCGGGAGGCGCCTGCACACGACGCGCCGGACCAACTTCGAGCTGCAGTTCCGCAACAACCAGCTGATCGAATCGCTCACCCGGCAGACTCGCGCCGCGCTGGACGCGGTCGAAATCAAGAACCGGTTTCTGGCCAGCGCGGCCCACGACATCCGCCAGCCTGTCCTTGCCCTGGGCCTGTACGCGGACTGGCTGCGCAGCGAGCCGGACCTGGTGCACGAGATCGCGCCGAAGATCGTCGAATCGACCAAGGCCGTCAATGCATTGTTCAATTCGCTGTTCGACCTCGTGCGGCTGGATTCCGGAAAAGTCCGGTTGCGGATCGAGCCAGTCCAGTTGCCCCAGCTGCTGCGCGACCTCGAGGTGCAATACCGGCCGCTCGCCGCGGCAAAGGGCTTGAAGCTGCGGTTTTACGTGGCGCCGGGCACAGCCATGAGCGACCCGATCCTGCTGCAGCGGATCGTGGGCAACCTGATCTCCAACGCCGTGAAATACACCGACCGGGGCGGTATCCTGGTGGCGACGCGGGCCACTGCGAGCGGTCGCCGGATCGAAATCTGGGACACCGGCGTAGGCGTCGCCGCGGAGCACCAGCGCGAAATCTTCCGGGAGTTCTACACGGTTCCGAGCCATGCAGGGACGGAGGATGGCTTCGGGCTCGGCCTGTACATCGTGGCGCGGCTTTCCCACATCCTGGGACACCCGCTCAGCCTGTCGTCGCGGCCCGGCCGGGGCACCGTTTTCCGGCTGCAACTGGACCCGACCGACGCCGGCCAGGCGGCCCAGCGGGCGGCGACAACGGTTGCTCAGCTGGCCAACATTCCGTGAGTGCGCGCGAAGTGGATGGTCTGGGTGCGGCTTTTAACGCCGAGCCGGCGGAACAGCCGCCAGAGGTGGACCTTGACCGTGTGTTCGCTGATGCCGAGTTCGTCCGCGATTTCCCGGTTCGACAGGCCGCGGTCCAGCATCACGATCAGCTGCTTCTGGCGTTTTGACAGCTTGCTGTCGGCCGGAGTGAGTTCCTCGAAGCCGCCGTCGGCATTGAGCAGGGCGCGGATGGCGCTGCCAATTTCGCTGGCACCAGACGACTTCTCGATGTAGATGTCGGCTCCGGCTTCGATGCATTGCTCTTCGGCATCGGATGCCGGCGACGCCGACAACACCGCCAGGGGCGTGTCGGGGAACCGGGTCTTGAGCTCCTGGACGCCGCTGGTGCCGACGGTGTCGGGCAACTTCAGGTCCAGGCAGATCAGCGCCGGAGCGCCGTGCACCTCCACCGCCGCGGCGTCGGCGCCGAGACGGTCCAGTTCGACCACGTTCGCGCCAGGGCGGATCCGCCGCAACAGCATGACCACCGCGTCACGCATCAGGGGGTGGTCGTCGATCACATACAAGCTCATGGGCTTCGGTTCTTTCTCTGTCGGCATCTTGGAACCTAGGATAACGCCGGTTGACGGCCACCAGTGGCGGTGGATTTCTTAGTCGGCGTCGGCCAGTGTCTGCAACGCCGTGACGACATCGGCCGCTGCGACGCCCGGCGCCAGCGTGCCGATCGCCACGAAGTCGCCCGGCGGGGGAGAGGACTGGCGCAGTCCGGCGATTGTCTGGCCCGCCGCCCTGGCCGAATCGAAGGGCGCGCTTTGCAGCATCAGCTTGCCCCTGGCGTCTACCAGTTTGAAATAGAACTTGCCATCGGTTTCACGGTACTGCTTGAAAGAAGGCAGTTCGGTGCGCAGCGCCTTGGCGAGGGCGGGGCTGGCGCCCGGGTCCGAAAGCTTGCGCAAACCAACGGCCTGTCGCAACTGGGCCAGGAACGGAGTCGCCCGGGCGCGGGCTTTTTGTGCGCCGGCCTGCAGGATGCGTTCGAGTTCGGCCGGGTCGTCGACCAGCGAGCGGTAGCGCGCGCGCATCGGGGCGACCTCCCGGTCGATACGCTCGAACAGCAACTGCTTGGCGTCGCCCCAGCCGATGCCATCGGCGTACGCCTGGCGCAGCGCCGCGGTTTCCTCCGGCGATGCGAAAGCCCGGTAAATCTGGAATAACGCCGATCCCTCAACCTCTTTCGGCTCGCCCGGCGCGCGCGAGTCGGTCACGATGCCGGCGATCTGCTTGCGGATCTGCTCCGGGGGCGCGAACAGGGCGATGATGTTGTCGTAGCTCTTGCTCATCTTGCGCCCGTCCAGGCCCGGCAGCATGGCGACCGATTCGTCGACGGCCGCCTCGGGCAACACGAAGTGCTCGCCGTACAGGTGGTTGAAGCTCTGCGCCATGTCGCGCGCCATCTCGATGTGCTGCACCTGGTCGTGGCCCACCGGAATCTTGTGAGCCTTGAACATCAGGATGTCGGCCGCCATCAGCACCGGGTACATGAACAGTCCGGCGCTGACACCGGTGTCCGGATCGGAGCCGGCGGCAGCGTTCTTGTCGACCGCCGCCTTGTAGGCGTGGGCGCGATTGAGAACGCCCTTGCCGGTGACGCAGGTCAGCAGCCATGTCAGCTCCGCGACCCCGGGAATGTCGGACTGCCGATAGAAGAACACCTGCTGCGGATCGAGGCCGGCGGCGATCCAGCAGGCCGCGATTTCCATCGTCGAACGCTGGATGCGGGACGGCTCGTCGCACTTGATCAGTGCGTGGTAATCGGCCAGGAAGTAGAAGTTCTCGGTGCCTGCGCGGCGGCTGGCCTGCACTGCAGGCCGGATCGCGCCGACATAGTTGCCCAGGTGCGGCGTGCCGGTGGTGGTGATGCCGGTCAGGAACCGGGTCACGCCGGTCTTGATCATGGCGCGCCCTGGCCGAAAAGCGACTGCAGTGGCGAGAGGATGAAACCGATCGCCCAATAGCCGATGTCGATCAGCGGTCGCAGCCAGTAGGTGCCCACCACGCCAGCGATGACCAGCGCCAGCACGATGAAAAATCCCCACGGCTCGATCCTCGAAACCGCTTGCGCCGCGCGCCAGGGCAACAGCCCCACCAACACCCGGCCGCCGTCCAGCGGCGGCAGCGGAAACAGGTTGAAGGCCCACATCACCAGGTTGACGAGCACGCCGGCCTTGCACATCTCCATGAAGAAGCGTTCGTTCACGCCCGATCCCGCCAACAGGGTGAAAGCCACCGCCCACAGGATGGCCTGGATGAAGTTCGATGCGGGACCGGCCAAAGCCACCCACACCATGTCCCGCTTCGGATGGCGCAAGGCGCCGAAGTTGACCGGCACCGGCTTGGCATAGCCGAACAGGAAGGCCCCCGAGGTGGCGAAATACAGCAGCAGCGGCATGACGATCGTCCCCATCGGGTCGATGTGCTTGAACGGATTGAGCGTCATGCGGCCGGCGGCGTATGCCGTGTTGTCGCCGAAGTAGCGGGCGACGTAGCCATGGGCCGCTTCGTGCACCGTGATGGCGAACAACACCGGCAGCGCGTAGATCAGGACGGTTTGAATCAGGTTAGGGATATCCACGGGGTCGATTGTCTCAGAGCCTGTTCACAGGCCCAGCGTGGCCAGCTCGCCGCGGCCCATCCGGACCACCACAGCCTCGCCGCCGGCGCCCATCGGGGTCAGGTCGATGACGGTGGTCGGCCTGGAAGGACAGGCGCCCGCGTCGATCACGCCGGCCAGCAGCTTCTCGTAGCGGTTGCGGATCTCCTGCGCGTCGTTCAGCGGCTCGGTCTCGTGCGGCGGGATCAGCGTCGTCGCCAGCAGAGGCGCGGCGTGCAGCGCCAGCAGCTCCTGCAGCACGCGGTGGTCGGGCACGCGCAGGCCGATGGTCTTGCGCTGCGGATGGCTGACCCGCCGGGGCACTTCGCGCGTGGCTTCGAGGATGAACGTGTAGGGGCCGGGCGTGGCCGACTTGAGCAGTCGGTATTGCCGGTTGTCGACGCGCGCGTAGTTCGCCAGCTCGCTCAGGTCGCGGCACAGCAAGGTCAGGTGGTGCTTGTCGTCGACGCCGCGGATCTGGCGCAGCCGGTCGGCCGCCGCCTTGTCGTCGAGATGGCAGGCCAGTGCATAGCTGGAGTCGGTCGGCACGGCGACGATCCCGCCGCCTTCGAGCAGGCCGGCTGCCTGCTTGAGAAGGCGGTGCTGGGGGTTGACGGGGTGGACGTCGAAATACTGGGCCATGCTCTTTGAGGCGTCAGGCCGCCGCAGGTTCCGGCGACGAGCGGCGTTCCAACACCGTCAGCCAGGCGCCGCCGGCGCTGCAGATCGCGATCACCACCATCCCCGCCATCGACCACTGGTCGGGCACGTGCTCGAATACCAGCCAGCCGCCCAGCATCGCGAATGCAATCTGCGAGTACAGGTAGGGCGTGAGCGTGGCAGCCGGCGCGCGCTGGTACGCCAGGATCAGCATGAAGTGGCCGACAGTCGCCGCAAACCCCATCAGCCCCAGACCCAGCCACAGCCAGGAGGCACCGAGGTGGATCCAGACAAAGGGCAGGGCCAGCGAGGCGAACAGCGTGCCCACCCAGCCGGTGTACAGGTGCATCGTGACCGGATCTTCGGTCCGGGCGAGCTTGCTGGTCAGCACCTGGAACCACGCATTGGTCGCGACCAGGCCGATCGGCAGGAGGCTGGCCCAGTGGAAGCTTGCGCCGCCCGGCCGGATGATCACCAGCGTGCCGGCGAAACCACCGGCAACCAGCAGCCACCGCAGTGGTGACACCTTTTCCTTGAGCACCGTGGCCGCAGCACGGTGATGGCCAGGGGCGAAATCATCACGATGGCAGTAAATTCGCCGACCGGCATGTGCTTCAGGCTGGCGAACGCGAACAGGCTGCTGGCCAGCAGCAGCGCGCCGCGCAGGCACTGAAACAGCAGGTGGCGGGTGCGCAGCACCTTGGTACCACGCAGAGGCAGCACGACGAGCGTCGTGGCCACCGCCTGGAACGCATAGCGGAACCACAGCGCCATCAGCAGAGGGACCCACGTGCTGACGTACTTGGTCGTGGTGTCGAGAACGGAAAAGCAGGCGCAGGCGCCGATCACCATCGCGATCCCGGCCAGCGCGCCGTGCCCGGCGGCCGGAAGCCCGAGGCGCGTGCCAGTCACTGGATGCGATTGGCCAGCAGCTCCCACACCGGAGTGAGCTCGCCGGGCAGGCAAGGCAGGCGGCCGAGGTCGGTGTGGCTTTCGGTTGGACTGTGGAAGTCGCTACCGCGCGACGCCGCGAGGCCGAATTCACGTGCGGTTTCACCGTACTTGACGTATTCGGCGGTGGTGTGGCTGCCGGTAACGACTTCCACGCCCTGGCCACCGTGCGCCTTGAACTCGGTGAAGAGCGCGTATTCCTCGTTGGCAGAGAACTTGTAGCGCGCCGGATGGGCGATCACGGCGGCGCCACCGGCGGCGGTGATCCACCGTACGGCATCCTGGAGCGAAGCCCAGCGGTGCGGAACAAAGCCCGGCTTGCCTTCGGTCAGGAAGCGGCGGAATACCTCGTTGGTGTCCTTGCACACGCCCGATTCGACCAGGTGGCGGGCGAAGTGGGTGCGGGAGATCAGTTCCGGATTGCCGACATAGCGCAGCGCCCCTTCATAGGCGCCCAGGATGCCGGCCTGGGCCAGCGCATCCGACATTTCCATCGCACGCGCTCCCCTGCCGCCCCGGGTGTCGGCCAATCCCTGCCGCATCTGGGGATCGTCCGGATCGAACCCCAACCCGATGATGTGCACCGTCTGTCCGATGAAGGTGACCGAGATCTCGGTGCCCGTCAGGTATTTCATGCCGTTCGCGTGTGCCGCCGCGGCGGCGCGGTGCTGGCCACCGATTTCGTCGTGATCGGTCAGCGCCCACAATTCCACCCCGTTCGCGGCGGCGCGCGCGGCCAGGGCTTCGGGGGTCAGCGTTCCATCGGAAACGACGGAGTGACAGTGCAGGTCGGCATTGAGGATGGACACAGCTTCATTTTAGGCGCTATCCCCTTGCCCCTGCGCCACGCTCCATGGCCCGCTGGCCTACCATGCGGACATGATCACCGTCCATCATTTGAACAATTCGCGGTCGCAGCGGGTGCTGTGGCTGCTGGAAGAGCTGGGCCTGGAATACGAGGTGCGACGCTACGAGCGCGACCCCGTCACGATGCTGGCGCCTCCCGAGCTGCGGGCTGTGCATCCGCTGGGCAAGTCACCGGTGATCACGGAAGGCGACCTGGTGCTGGCCGAATCGGGTGCGATTGTCGAATACCTGGTCGAAACCCATGGCCAGGGCCGCCTCGTGCCCGCGCCCGGCACGGCGCAGCGCCTGCGCTACCGCTACTGGCTGCACTACGCGGAAGGCTCCGCCATGCCGCCCCTGCTGCTGAAACTGGTGTTCGATCGCATCGGCAAGGCGAAGATGCCGTTCTTCGCAAAGCCGGTGGCGCGGGCCATCGCCGCGCGTGCAAAGGACAGTTTCATCCAGCCGCAGATCGACCAGCACCTGGACTACATGGAAGGCGAACTCGGTCGCAGCCGATGGTTTGCGGGGGACGAGTTCAGCGCCGCCGACGTGCAGATCAGTTTCCCGCTGGAGGCTGCCGCAGCGCGGGCCGGGCTCGACGCGAGCCGGCCCCGGCTGATGGAGTTTCTGGCGCGCATCCACGCGCGGCCGGCGTACCAGCGTGCGCTGGCTCGCGGCGGCGAGTACAGCATCGTCAGCTAGCGCGCTAGTTCAGCGCGCCGGCCTGTTTGCGGATGTCGGTGCCGGTCGTGAGGGCGCAATCGATTGCGATTTCCAGTCCTTCGATGGTGTCGGCCAGTCGCATCGACGGCTGTCCCTGCTCGGGCAGCCAGGGCACATGGATCAACCCGCCGCGGACGCCGGCGAGGTCCTTGCGCTTCGCCAGTTCGTGCATCAGGCCATAGAAGAGATGGTTGCAGACGAAGGTGCCGGCTGTCTGCGACACCTCGGCGCGGATGCCGGCGGCCTCCAGCGCAGCCAGCATCGCCTTGATCGGCAGGCTGCTGAAATAGGCTGCCGGGCCGCCCGCGATCACCGGTGTGTCGACCGGCTGCGCCTGCGCGTTGTCGGCGATCCGGGCGTCGTTGACGTTGATCGCCACCCGCTCGAGCGACAGCGCAGCACGGCCGCCGGCCTGTCCGGTGCAAAGCACCAGCTGCGGCCGATGCGTCGCCAGCAGGCCGCGCAGCACGTGGAGCGATTGGTCGAACACAGTGGGCACCGACGCCGCCACGATGCGATGACCGGCGATCCATTTGCCATCAAGGGCCTGCGCCGCCTGCCAGCTCGGATTGACGGCATCGCCGCCGAAGGGGTCGAACCCGGTGACCAGCACGACCGGAAACCGGCCCACGGCGGTGGGGGATGCAGGTACCATGGATTGACTGTACCGCAGGCTGCGAAGGAGAAAGAACATGCGTTGGGAAGGCAATCGGGAATCCAGCAACGTCGAGGATGTGCGCGACTCCGGTGACGGCGGGGGTGGGGGCGGCGGCTTCGGCGTCGGCGGCCGCACGATCGGCATCGGCACCATCGTGATCGCGCTGGTTGGCGGCGCCATTTTCGGCATCAACCCGCTTACCTTGCTGGGCATGCTCAGCGGCGGCGGCGGACCGGCGCCGCAGGCCCAGCAGGCCCCGGCCCATGCGCCGCCAGCGGATGACAAGGGTGCGAAATTCGTTTCCGTGGTGCTGGCCGACACCGAAGACGTCTGGACCCAGCTGTTCACCAATGGCGGTGCCACCTACCATCCGCCCAAGCTGGTGCTGTTTCGCGGCGCCGTGGCAACCGGTTGCGGTTCGGGCCAGAGCGCGATGGGTCCTTTCTACTGCCCGAATGACCAGAAGGTGTACATCGACCTGGGTTTTTACGAAACGCTGCGCACCCGGCTCGGCGCGCCCGGCGAGTTTGCCCAGGCCTATGTGATTGCCCACGAGGTCGGCCACCATGTGCAGGATGAACTGGGCATCACCCGCAAGGTCGACGGGATGCGCTCGCGGATGGGCCAGGCCCAGGCCAATGCGGTCAGCGTGCGGGTCGAATTGCAGGCGGACTGCTTCGCGGGCGTGTGGGCCAACCATTCGCAGCAATCCAAGCACTGGCTCGATCCGGGCGACGTGGAAGCCGCCATGAACGCCGCCGCCAAGATTGGCGACGATGCCCTGCAGCGCTCAGCCGGCCGATCCGTCGTCCCTGAAAGTTTCACGCACGGGTCGAGCGCACAGCGCCAGCGCTGGTTCAATGCCGGCTACCAGGGCGGGACGGTCAAGGGCTGCGACACGTTCGGCACCCAGAGCCTCTAAGTCAGCGCCGCATTGCGCATTTCCGGCCGGGCGCCCACCCTGGCGGCGCGAAATGCGATAATCGACGGCTCTGATGCCTTCTTCCTTTTCCAATTTGTCGCTGGCCGAACCGCTGGCGCGCGCCGTAGCCGAAATGGGCTACGAATCCATGACCCCCATCCAGGCCCAGGCGATTCCGGTCGTCCTCACAGGCAAGGATGTGATGGGCGCAGCCCAGACGGGCACCGGCAAGACCGCGGCTTTTTCGCTGCCCTTGTTGCAACGGCTCCTCAAGCACGAGAACGCCTCGACATCGCCGGCGCGGCACCCGGTGCGTGCACTGGTGTTGCTGCCCACCCGGGAGCTGGCCGACCAGGTCGCGCAGCAGGTCAAGCTCTATTCCAAGTACACCAACCTGCGCAGCGCCGTGGTGTTCGGCGGGATGGACATGAAGCCGCAGACGCTGGAACTCAAGCGCGGCGTCGAGGTGCTCGTCGCGACACCGGGCCGGTTGCTGGACCACATCGAGGCCAAGAACGCGGTCCTGAATCAGGTGGAGTACGTGGTGCTGGACGAGGCCGACCGGATGCTGGACATCGGCTTCCTGCCCGACCTGCAGCGGATCCTGTCGTTCCTGCCCAAGCAGCGCACGACGCTGCTTTTTTCAGCGACCTTCTCCCCGGAAATCAAGCGGCTGGCCAACAGCTACCTGAACGACCCGGTCACCATCGAAGTGGCGCGTCCCAATGAGGCCGCCTCGACCGTCGAGCAGCATTTCTACAGCGTCAACGACGACGACAAGCGCCGGGCGCTGCGGCAGATCGTGCGCCAGCGCGGCCTGACGCAGGCCTTCGTGTTCGTCAACAGCAAGCTCGGTTGCGCGCGGCTGGCCCGCTCGCTGGAGCATGAGGGCATGAAGACCACGGCGTTGCACGGCGACAAGAGCCAGGACGAGCGGCTGAAGGCCCTGGAGTCGTTCAAGAAAGGCGAGGTCGATCTGCTGGTCGCCACCGATGTCGCCGCGCGGGGGCTGGACATCAAGGACGTGCCGGCAGTGTTCAACTTCGACGTGCCGTTCAACGCCGAGGACTACATCCACCGGGTGGGCCGCACCGGACGCGCCGGCGCTTCAGGGCTGGCCGTGACCTTTGTCTCCAGCAGCGACGGCCGGCTGGTCGCCGACCTGGAAAAGCTGCTGAAGAAGAAGATCGAGCTCGAACCCATCGAGTACGAGGAAGACAAGCCGCGAGGCCGCATCAACGATGGCCGCCGGGCCTGGCGTGAAGCCGGTGAACTCGGCGACCCGCGCGACGCGCTCGATGCGCCGCCGGTGCGCGAGCGCATGCCGGTTGCGCAACGTGAATTCCGGGCCGCCCCGCGGTCGCAGGATCCATTCTTCGACCAGCCTTACCAGGCCCTGTCCAGCGATGCGCCGCCCGCCTGGGAGGCCGGCGCCCGGCCGACCAATCGCATCTCGGCCAACATCAAGTCCAAGCGCAAAGTCGCCGCGCTGTTCAAGCCGGAATAGGGAGTTGCGCCGCCGGGCGATTCCGCCCGGCAGTCCCGATGGCCCAGTCACCCGGGCGGCAGCACCTGCTCGCATCCCTCCTGGATCAATTCCTGCCCTGCGGCTGCGTCGCCGAGCCGCAGCGCGCTCAGGCAGCCACCCCAGACACAACCGGTGTCCAGCGAAAGAATATCGGGGCGTTGCAGGTAGCCCAGCGCCGACCAGTGGCCGAAAGCGATCGGCACCCCGGCAGTCCGGCGCGCCGGCAGGTCGAACCAGGGCAGAAAACCCGGGGGCGCTGCATCGAGCCCGCCAGCAACCTTCAGATCCATCACGCCATCCGGCGTGCAGAAGCGCAGCCGCGTCAATGCATTGACGATGATCCGCAACCGGTCGGCGCCCTGTAGCGCGTCGTTCCAGCGCGCCGGCTCGTTGCCGTACATCCCCGACAGAAATTCGACCAGCCTGGGGCCGCGCAGCGCGTTCTCGACTTCTGCCGCCAGCCCCAGCACCTGGTCTGCATCCCATTGCGGCAACACGCCACCATGGACCATCAGCCAGCCATGCGCGCGGATCGCCATCGGCCGGCGGCGCAGCCACGCCAGCAGCGGTTCACGGTCGACCGCCAGCAGTACCGAGTCCATGGTGTCGTTGCGGTGTGGCGCCCGCAAGCCGTGCGCCACTGCGAGCAAGCTGAGGTCATGGTTGCCCAGCAGGCAGTGGGCCGAGCCCTCCAGCGCCATCATCCGGCGCAGCACGGCGGCCGAGTCGGGCCCCCGGTTGACCAGGTCGCCCAGGAGGTACAGCGTGTCCCGGCTCGGGGAAAAACAGACTTTCCGGAGCAACCGGCCAAGGGCCGCGTCGCAACCCTGCACGTCGCCGATCAGATAAGTCGCCATCCCGCGATTGTGCTTGGGCACGGGGTCCGATCAAGTAAAGTGCCAGCGTGTCCGACTCTCCTGGCCTTCGATGGACTATCTGCTGATCACGCTGCTGACCTTGCTCAATGCCGTCTTCGCGATGTCCGAACTGGCGCTGGCGTCCAGCCGCAAGGTCCGGTTGATGGTGTTGGCGGAAGACGGCAATGGCGGCGCGGCGGCGGCACTGCGGCTGCTGGAACATCCGACCCGCTTCCTGTCGACAGTCCAGGTCGGCATCACCTCGATCGGCGTTCTCAACGGCATCGTGGGCGAGGCCGCCTTCAGCGACAAGCTGGCGCACTGGATCCATGGCTTCGGCATTGCCGACCGGCCGTCGGCCATCGCGGCGACAGCCATCGTCGTCACCGTGATCACCTTCATCACGATCATCTTCGGTGAGCTGGTGCCCAAGCGGATCGGCCAGCTCTATCCCGAGCCCGTCGCGTGCTGGGTGTCGCGGCCGATGGCCTGGCTGGCCAGGGCGGCTGGCCCGTTCGTGAAGCTGCTGTCGGCAACCACGCAGGGCGTCCTGCGGCTGCTGCGCATCGACACGACCCAGACCCGCGGCATGACCGAGGAGGAAATCGAGCACAGCCTGGAGGAAGGGGTCGACGCCGGCGTGATCGAGCAGCACGAGCGCCAGATGGTGCGCAACCTGTTCGCCCTGGACGGGCGGCCGCTCACGTCGCTGATGGTGCCGCGATCGGACATCGAGTGGCTGGATGCCGGCCTGAGCATCGCGGACTGCATGCGCCAGGCGGGCGACGACGGGTCGCACTCGTGGTACCCGGTGTGCCGGGGCTCGCTCGACAACGTGCTGGGCGTGATCAGCGTCGCGCAATTGCTGCACCTGGGCCAGAACCACGCCAGCACCGTTGCGGAGCATGCGCAGCCCGCCCTGTTCATGCCCGAGACGCTGACCGGCATGGAACTGCTGGAGCAGTTTCGCCAGCGCTCTGGCCGCATGGTCTTCGTGGTGGACGAATACGGCGTGGTCCAGGGCCTGATCACGCCGCATGACCTGCTCGAGGCCATCACCGGCGAGTTGCAGCCCGGCGTGCCGGCCGACGCCTGGGCCACCCCCCGGGAGGACGGATCGTGGTTGCTGGACGGCTTGATGCCGGTGTCCGAGCTGAAGGCGCGGCTGGAAATCCGGGAACTGCCGCAGGAAGAGCGCGGTCGCTACAACACCGTGGCGGGGCTGCTGCTTGCAGTCTCTGGCCATTTGCCGCGAACCGGCGAGCGCATCGATTGCGGCGACTGGCTGTTCGAGGTCGTCGACCTGGACGGCCGGCGCATCGACAAGGTGCTGGCATGGCGCCAGCCGGGTGCGAAGCCCGAACCGGCAGCGGCCGTTCCAGAAGTCTGATCACTCAAGGAGTCGTCCCATGTCCGACGCTGTGTATTACGAAAAGCCGGTGCTGCTCGATCGCGACAAGCATCGCCGGCGCAAGGTCCGTCCGGCTGTCGGTTTCGCCTTCGCGCGCAAGGCGAACTCG
>JANXVP010000352.1 GCA_025351615.1 Ramlibacter sp.
GCATCACGACCGACGTTTGCGTCCACACCACGATGCGCGAGGCCAACGACCGCGGCTTCGAATGCCTGTTGCTGTCGGATTGCACAGCCGCTACCGACCGTGGCAACCACGAGGCCGCGCTGAAAATGGTCACGATGCAGGGCGGCGTGTTCGGCGCCCACGCGGTGTCTGGCGACCTGCTGCAAACGCTGTCATCCCGGGCCTGATTCAAATGACCGCACTCCACGTGAATCCCATGCCCGAGCCTGCCGGCGCCATGGCGCTGGAAACTTACGAACTGACCAAGCGCTTTGGCAGCCTCATGGCCCTCGACCACGTCACCATGAAGGTTGCGCCGGGTTCCGTCCACGCCCTGCTGGGCGAAAACGGCGCCGGCAAGAGCACGCTGGTGAAGTGCGTTGCGGGCTTTCAGCGGCCGGACGAAGGCGCCGTCGTCACCGACGGCCGCGAGCAGGATATCGGCAGCCCGGTCGTAGCGCGGGCGCTGGGCATCGGCATGGTGTACCAGCATTTCACCCTGGCGCCCGGCATGACCGTGGCAGAAAACCTGCTGCTGGCTGGGACCAGGATGCCGGCGCTGATCGACTGGAAAGCAAAGCGCGCCGAGCTCAACGAATTTCTTGCATCCACGCCGTTCAGCCTCGACCTCGATGCCCGTCCGTCGCAGCTGGCGGCGGGACAAAAGCAGAAGCTCGAGTTGCTCAAGCAGCTTTACCTGAAGCCGCGCCTGTTGATCCTCGACGAACCCACCTCGGTATTGACGCCGCAAGAGGCAGATGAAGTGCTTGGTCACGTGCGCCAGTTCGCGCGGGCGGGCCACTGCACGGTACTGCTGATCACGCACAAATTTCGCGAAGTGATGGCTTATGCCGATGAAGTGACGGTGCTGCGGCGCGGCAAGTCGGTGCACCATTGCGCTGTGCCGCAAACCACGCCAGCGCAACTGGCGCAGGCGATGGTGGGTGAAGCCTCGGCCGCCAGTTCGGAGATGCCCTTCCCAGAGGCGAAATCCTCGTCCCTGCGCTCGCGGCGTCGCGATGAACCCGTCGACGTGATCGGGGCACGGGCGCCGCTGATGGTCCGCAACCTGGAGGTCGCAGGCGACCGGGGCACACTCGCGGTACGCTCTCTGAGCCTGTCGGTGGCGGCGGGCGAGATCCTGGGGATCGCCGGTGTCTCCGGCAACGGTCAACGTGAACTGGTCGAGGCTTTGGTTGGTCAGCGCCATCGCGCCGGCGGCGAGGTCGAAGTGCTGGGGCAGCCTTACCACGCCGGTCGCAGTGAGAACCATCGGCTCAAAGTGCGAAGCCTGCCGGAAGAGCCGCTGCGCAACGCCTGTGTCGCGGAGATGAGCGTTGCCGAGAACATGGCCCTGCGCGACTTCGACCTGGCGCCCTTGTACCGGGCGGGGCGGCTTCGGTACGACGCTTGGCGCAGCCGGGCGCGCGAGTGGATCACCGCGTACGGGATCAAGGCGCAGGGCGATGACGCACCGATCCGCAGCCTGTCGGGGGGGAACGTCCAGCGGGCCGTGCTGGCACGCGAACTCCATGGGGAGATCAACGTCTTGATCGCCGCCAATCCGGTGTTCGGCCTGGACTTCGCCGCTGTGAAGGAAATCCACAGCCGGCTTCGCGATGTGCGCACCCGTGGTGGCGCCGTGCTGCTGATCAGCGAAGACCTCGATGAGTTGATGGAGCTGGCGGACCGGATCGTCGTGATGAGCGAGGGCTGCCTCGTCTTTGAAACGTCCGCGGTCATGGCCCAGCGCCATGTGCTCGGCGCCCACATGGGCGGCGGCCGCCACGAACCCGCGCCGGCCATCGCATAGGCCGCCATGAACCTCGACGCCAATCCCTTTCCCTACTGCTGCGAGCTGTCGCATTCCGCCCTCGTCATCATCGACATGCAGCGCGACTTCATCGAGCCGGGCGGATTTGGCGAGACCTTGGGAAACGACGTCTCCCTGCTCTCGGCGATCGTCCCGGCTTGCATGCAGGTCCTCGACGCATGGCGCCGTGCCGGGGGACTGGTGGTCCATACCCGCGAGGCCCATCGTGCCGATTTGAGCGACTGCCCGCCGGCCAAGCGCAACCGCGGCAACCCGACGCTGCGCATCGGCGACCCCGGGCCGATGGGCCGCATCCTGGTGAGCGGCGAGCCGGGCGCCGAAATCATTCCCGAGCTCGCGCCCAGGCCCGGCGAGATCGTGCTGGACAAGCCGGGCAAGGGGGCGTTCTATGCGACGCCGCTGGACGGGCTGCTGCGGCAGGGGAGCATCACGCACCTGCTGTTCATGGGCGTCACGACCGAGGTGTGCGTGCAGACCTCGATGCGCGAGGCCAACGACCGCGGTTACGACTGCCTGCTGCTGGAGGATTGCACCGAGAGTTACTTTCCCCATTTCAAGGCCGCGGCCCTGGAGATGATTCTCGCCCAGGGCGCCATCGTCGGCTGGACGGCCACCAGCGCGCAATTGCTGTCGGCGCTCGCCGACGCCGGCCGGCAGTGAACTGGTCTGGTTAATGCATACCGCCACCGGGCGCCCCACGCACAGCAAGGTCGCGCCACAACATCGCTCGCGCGCCGACGAGGTCTATCAGCAGATCAAGCGCGATGTCGCGGAATTCAGCCTGGTCCCCGGCGACCGCTTCACCGAGAACGAATTGAGCGAACGGCACGGCGTGTCACGGACACCGGTTCGGCAGGCGCTGTTCCGATTGCAGCAGGAAGGCTATGTCGAAGTGCTGTTTCGAAGCGGCTGGCGGGTGTTGCCGTTCGACTTCGAGCGGTTCGAGCAGTTGTACGACCTGCGCATGGTGATTGAGACGACGGCGGTGCAGCGCCTTTGCGCCGATGGCGGGTGCGTGAACACCGAGCTGCTGAACCAGCTCATCGCGATCTGGACGGTGGCAGTGGCCGGGCGCAGCAGCGACATGGTGCAGGTGTCGAAGTGGGACGAGGAGTTCCACTGCGCTCTCGTCGCCGCAGCGGGCAATGCGGAGATGGCACGCGTGCACCGCGACGTGACGGAACGGATCCGGATCATCCGGCGGCTGGACTTCACCAAGCAGGCGCGCATCGACGCCACCTACGACGAGCACGCGAAAATCCTCAAGGCGATCCAGCGCAAGCGCGGCGACCAGGCCGCGATGCTACTGCGGGCGCACATCGAAACTAGTCAGGCTGAAGTGCGCAAGATCACGCTGCATCAGGTGCATCTGGCGCGGCAGGGGGGGTTAGGGCTTCGCTAGGCATTGCATTTCAACGGCCCCAGCGGAGATAGAACTTAGGTAAGGATCGGTAATGTCCAAAACCTCACCTTCAGGATTCCACTCAACTGCGGGGGTTGCAGCAAATTTTTCCTGAACTATTTCTTGAATCTGCGAGCAGCTGCTAATTATCTGACCGCTCTTGGGAAGCTCTCCCTTACGGAGAAGTCGCATTCTTTCGCGGAACTCGTCCACAGTAAACCTAAACATAGGTGGGTCCAAAACCACGCAGTCGAGGATCAATTCGTACGTATCGGCGGACTGGCGTCCATCTAAACGCGCATATACATTGCGAGCCCGCCCGCGTTCTTTCGGGCCGCCAGCGAGGGCATCACACAGTGCGCCGTAGTCGGCGGTGCGTGCGACCCTCTTGAAAATCCGCTCTAACAGCGGTGGAGTTGCTGTCATCGGCACAGGGCTGCCAATGACAGTATCCAGAACCTTTAGCTCGACACACCTCTGCAAGCAGATTTGCTGCATAAGCTGGGGCGAACCGGCAGATTCGCTTGCAAGCGTTCGAGGACTTCGGAGGGCACATCTATCCGCAGATGAGGAAATCCAAGCTTGCCGATGCGGACCAGATCATCGTGATTCCAGTACTTGAACTCAAACGGCCGAAGTCGTCCTCGCAGTTCGGGGTTGCTTCGAAGAATGTCGTCACGCTTGTGCAACACTTGGGCGACGGCAATTTTTACGCCGCGTTCGAACATGTCCTTTATCTGTTGCGCGAGTCGAACTTGGACTTCCCTTGAGGCTATGTAGTGAAAATCGTCAATCAATACGAACTGGTGCGTGCCGGCGATTTTCTTTTCGACTTCGTACATCAAGTTTGTTTCGCCGCCCTCCTTTCGTTGGAGGCTTGACTGCCTGCTTTGTCCGAACGACGCTTCACCTTTGGCAGTGGCAATCAATGGGACTCCGCCCTCAAGCCCAATCTTCTGTCCCGACTCGCGGCGGCTCGTTTCGGTAAGGGCTTCATGACGAGTCACCGCACCCCCTAACTTTGACAGAACGCCACGCCAGACGTCCTCTGCCTTTTCGATGGTTGCTCCGGAAACCTAAATTAAATTCGCCTCACCGATGACTCGCTCAAGCAATACAGTCTTCCCTGACTTGGATGGCCCAAAGAGTCTTACCAAGACCTTGCTTGCTCTGCTGACGGCTCGAAGTTCGTCCTCGTAATTGACATCGTTTCGGTTTACGAAGGTCAATGTCGGCAAGGAATCGGGAGTAAAAACCTGTGTTGCGTGCATGAGGTATTGTTGTTTAGTTCGATCAATCTGGTCTATTGCTTGTTCTTCTTTCTGCTATACCGTGCCTCGAAGCTCGCCTTCCTGATCGAATTCCCATTCACCATGAACCCCGCCAGCGCCGCGGTTGCATCGGCCGGGATGTCCAGCTGCTCCACATTAAGCGCATGCACGGTGAAGATGTAGCGGTGCGGCGGATCGCCTTCGGGCGGGCAGACACCGCCGAAGCCGGCGACGCCGTAGTCGATGCGCACATGGCTGGCGCCCTTGGGCAGATTCTTGCCGCCGACGGCGCCCGCATCGGCCTTCAGTTCGCTCACGTTCGCCGGAATGTTGACGATGAACCAGTGCCACCAACCGGAGCCCGTTGGTGCGTCCGGGTCGTAGACGGTGAGCGCGAAACTCTTCGCGCCGGTCGGCGCGCCGCTCCACTTCAATGCCGGCGACTTGTTCTCGCCTGAGCAGCCGAAGCCCTCGAACTCGAACCTGCTGTCGATGGTGCCGCCGGCGACGATGTCCGGACTGCTCAGGGTGAAACTCATGCGGGTCTCCTGGTTGTTGTCTGGCCACCATGATGCAACGTCAATCGCGGGTCCGCAAACGGCCAGCCGCAATTTCCGGAACAGGCAAGATCCGTCGGTGAACGAGCATTCTTTCAGCCCCACGCTGCCACGTTCCTTCACCGCCCTGGCCGCTTCCAACCTGGCTGCGCAGTCGGCCGAGCAGCTCAGTCTGGCGGCGGTTCCGCTCGTCGCCGTGCTGGCGCTGGGCGCAGGGCCGGGCGAGATCGGCATGCTGGCCGCGGTGCAGACCTTGCCCTTTCTCCTGCTATCGATTCCGCTCGGGCTGCTGGCCGACCGAATGCCGCGCCGACGCGTCATGGTGGCGTCCGAAGCACTACGCGCCCTGTCCCTGGTCGCGCTGCTGGGGCTGGTCGCCTCCGGGCATGCCGGGATCGGCTGGCTGGCGGTCCTGGGCTTCGTCGGCGCCGTGGGGACGGTTGGCTTCACCGTGGCCGCACCTGCGCTGGTCCCGGCGCTGGTGCCCCGCGAGCTGATGGCGCGTGCCAATGGCAGGCTGGAGCTGGCCCGGAGCGCCGCCTACGCCGGCGGCCCGGCGCTGGCCGGCGCATTGGTTGCCTGGGCCGGCGCATCGGCGGCGTTCGTGCTGGCGGCCGTGCTTTCGGCATCGGCCGTCCTTCTGTTGGGGCGGCTGTCCGAGCCACCACGCGCGCCGGCACCTGCGCGCCACGCCCTGCTGGAGATTCGTGACGGCGCCCACTTCGCCTGGCGCCACCCCTTGCTGCGGCCGGTGCTGCTGACAGGCGTGGCCTGGAACATCTCCTGGTTCGTGCTCCAGGCGGCGTACGTTCCGTATGCAGTGCGGTCACTGGGGCTGAGCACGCAGGCAGTCGGGGTCACGCTGGGCTGCTACGGCGCGGGGATGGTGGTGGGTGCGCTGCTCGCCGCGCGGGTGGTGGGCGCGATGGCTTTCGGCCGCGCCATCCAGCTCGGGCCCGCGGTCTCGGTGCTGGCTGCGGCGGCCATGGTGGGGACGTTGGCGCTGCCAAGCGGAGTGCTGGCGGGCCTGTCTTTCTTCCTCTTCGGCGCTGGACCGATCATCTGGACCATCACCACCACCACGCTGCGCCAAAGCGTGACACCGGGCCCGATGCTGGGGCGCGTCGGCTCGGTGTTCCTCACGGTCAATGCAGGCGCGCGGCCGGTGGGCGCGACCCTGGGTGGCGTGATCGGTTCGCTCTGGGGAGAGCCGGCGTGCCTTTGGCTTGCGCTGGCCGGATTCGCCCTGCAGGCCGGGGTCATCCTGACCTCGAGCATGAACGGGCTGCGGCGCCTTCCGGCGCCGGTTGTCTGAGGGCGACGTTTCACGCCCACGGCGGAGTGCTACCCTACCGCGTCATTCACAGCGAGGGAAACCACCATCATGGACAAAGACCCAGGCGCCCGTCCGCTTTACCGGTCGCTGTATTTCCAGGTCGTCATGGCGATCGTCATCGGCGTGCTGCTCGGACATTTCTCGCCGCAGACCGGCGAGGCCATGAAGCCGCTCGGCGACGGCTTCATCAAGCTGATCAAGATGATCATCGCGCCGATCATCTTCTGCACCGTCGTCATCGGCATCGCCGGCATGGAGGACATGAAGAAGGTCGGCAAGACCGGTGGCCTGGCGCTGCTGTACTTCGAGGTCGTGAGCTCGATCGCCCTGATCGTCGGCCTCGTGATCATCAACCTGGTCAAGCCGGGCGCCGGCATGAACATCGACGCCGCGTCGCTCGACACCAAGGGCATCGCTTCCTATACCAAGCCGGGCCAGATGACGACGGCCACGGACTTCCTGCTCAACATCATTCCCAACACGCTCGTCGACGCCTTCGCAAAGGGCGAGATCCTGCAGGTGCTGCTGTTCGCCGTGCTGTTCGGCTTTGCGCTGCACAAGTTCGGCGGTCGCGGCACGCTGGTGTTCGACTTCATCGAGAAATTCTCCCATGTGCTGTTCACGATCGTCGGCTACATCATGCGGGTGGCTCCTATCGGCGCCTTCGGTGCGATGGCCTTCACCATCGGCAAGTATGGGCTGGGCTCGCTGCTGCAGCTGGGCCAGCTGATGGCGACGTTCTACGCCACCTGCCTGATCTTCATCTTTGTCGTATTGGGGAGCATCGCACGCTTCAACGGCTTCTCGATCTGGAAGTTCATCAAGTACATCAAGGAAGAACTTCTCATCGTACTGGGCACCTCG
>JANXVP010000387.1 GCA_025351615.1 Ramlibacter sp.
GGCGGCGAACCGGACGCTTGACAGAACTTTACATGCGGCGCGTCAGCCCACTTGCATTTTGAGTCGTTGACGAGATAATGGGAAAACTACCCATTCACTGATGGCCGCTATCCCGCTGGCCGCAGAATTTCAGGAGCTGCCCAATGGTCACCATTCAGGACTACCTCTGTGCCGATGCGCCCCCGGACGCCAATCCAATGCCCGGTTTTGCGGCGCTGCCGTCTTCACTCGCAGCGGCGGTACTTCTGGCTTCCTGTGGCGGGGGTTCTGGAGGCGGAGATGTTGCTGCGCCGGTGTCGGGCACAACGCCTGCGCCGGCGCCAGTTGCCGGCACGCCCGATCCAAAACCGCAGAATCTGTCTGCGAGTGACGCCTCGCGCTTCCTGGCGCAAGCCACACTGGGGGCGGGCAAGAGCGACATCGCGGCAGTGCAGGCCGGCGGTGTGGCGGCATGGATCGACGCGCAATTTGCGATTCCCCAGACCCAGAGCCACTACGACTGGCTGGTCGCGAAGGGCTACAACGCCGAAACCTTCCGGAACAGCGCAAGCGGCCTGGACAACTCGATCTGGCGCAAGCTGATCGCCAGCCCCGACGCGCTTCGCCAGCGCGTCACGCTGGCACTTTCGGAAATGTGCGTGGTTTCGGTGCTGGGCGTTGCGGCGCCATGGCGGCAGTTCGCGGTCGGCAACTACCTCGACCTGCTCGAAGCGAACGCCTTCGGCAACTACCGGACCCTGCTGGGGCAGATCTCCCTGAGCACTGCGATGGGGTACTACCTCACGTTCCGCGGCAACGTCAAGGCCAATCCGGTCACCGGCAGCCAGCCCGACGAAAACTATGCGCGCGAGCTGATGCAGCTGATGACCGTCGGCCTGTACAAGCTCAACACGGATGGCAGCGCGCAGGCCGCGGAGACCTACGGGCAGTCCGACGTCAGCGGACTCGCCCGCGTGTTCACCGGCTGGGACCTCGATGTCGCCGGCCTGGCGAGTCCGCTTCCGCCCGACGTCCATCGCCGGCCGATGGCCCAGGTGGCCAGCCGCTACGAGACTGGCAGCAAGAGCTTCCTGGGAGTCACGGTACCGGCCGGTGCGTCGGCTGCGGCCGGCCTGGGCACGGCGCTCGACACGCTGTTCGCGCATCCCAACCTGCCGCCCTTCATCAGCCGCCAATTGATCCAGCGGCTGGTCACCAGCAATCCGGGCAGTGGCTATGTCGCCCGTGTGGCGGCGATTTTTGCGGACAACGGCGCTGGCGTGCGCGGCGACATGAAGGCGGTGATCCGTGCCATCCTGCTGGACAGCGATGCACGCAGCGGGGCCAATGCTTCGTCCACCACATTCGGCAAGTTGCGAGAGCCGGTGACGCGCTTCCTGAACTGGGCCCGGGCCTTCAACGCAACGTCCAGGGGCGATACCTGGGCAATCAACGACCTGTCCGATCCGGCGACGAAGCTGGGCCAGAGTCCGATGCGCTCGCCTTCCGTCTTCAACTTTTTCCGACCCGGGTATGTGCCGCCCAACAGCGCGATCGCGGCGCAAGGCCTGACTGCGCCGGAGTTCCAGATCACCACCGAATCGTCGGTCGCGGGATATGTCAATTTCATGCAGAAGGCGGTGAGCGGCGTCAATGTCGGCGACGTGAAGTCGGACTACGCGACGCTGCTGCCCCTGGCTGCCGATTCACGCGCCCTGCTGGACGAACTCAACCTGGTGCTCGCGGCCAGCCAGATCCCGGCCGCGACCCTGGGCGTCCTGCAGGCCGCTCTGGATTCCATCCCGGCCACGACCGACACGGGCAAGCTCAATCGCGTCTGGGCGGGCTTGACCCTGGTGTTGGCGGCGCCCGAATACATCGTCCAGAAATAAGGAGTTGCCATGAACCACTTCCCCACGATCCGTCCCGACAACGCCGCGCGCCGGGCCTTCCTGCAGCGTGGAGCCGCCCTGTCGCTGGCAGCCGGCGCTGCGCCCTGGGCGCTCAGCCTCGCCGCGATTGGAGAGGCCGCCGCGGCAACGGCGACCGACTACAAGGCGCTGGTGTGCGTGTTCCTCTACGGCGGCAACGACTATGCGAACACCCTGGTTTCCTATGACAGCGCAAGCTACAGCGCCTACCAGGGCTTTCGCGGCAACATCGCGATCGATCGCAACGCACTGGCGGCCACGGTGCTCAATCCGGCGATCCCTTTCGCTGACGGCCGCCAGTTCGCCCTCGCGCCGGGCCTGGGACCGCTGGTGCCGCTGTTCGACGCCGGCAAGATGGCTGTGCTGCTGAACGTCGGGACCTTGATCCAGCCGACCAGCAAGCTGCAGTACACCAACAACTCGGTGCCGTTGCCGCCGAAGCTGTTCTCGCACAACGATCAGCAGTCGTTCTGGCAGTCGTCGTCACCCGAGGGAGCTGCGTCGGGCTGGGGCGGGCGGATGGGCGACTTGTATGCCGCCGGCAATGGCAACGCCACGTTCACATGCGTCAGCGTCACCGGCAACGCGGTGTTTCTCTCCGGCAAGAGCGCAGTGCAGTACCAGGTCACGCCGGCCGGACCGGTACCGGTGGCGGGAATCAAGGGCCCGCTGTTCGGCTCCGCCGCCTGCTCGCAGGCGCTGCAAAACCTGATGACGCAGCCGCGCACCCACCTGTTCGAGAGCGAATACGCGCGGGTTTCCAGCCGGTCGATCGATGCCAACGACCAGCTCTCCGCCGCGCTTGCAGGCGCCAATGTTGCAACCGCCTTTCCGCCAGGCAACGGTCTGGGAGACCAGCTGAAAATGGTGGCCCGGATGATCGCGGCCCGTGGCGCCACGGGTGCGAAGCGGCAGGTGTTCTTCGTGTCGCTCGGCGGCTTTGACAACCACGACGGTCTCGCGACGGCGCATCCGGCGCTGATGACCAGTGTCGGCGATGCGCTCGCCGCTTTCTACCAGGCAACCGTGGACCTGGGCGTGGCCGACCAGGTCACGACCTTCACCGGTTCCGACTTCGGCCGGACACTGGTCAGCAACAACGACGGGTCGGACCACGGTTGGGGCAACATGCACTTCGTGCTTGGGGGCCAGGTGCAGGGCAAGTCGTATGTCGGCAGCGCTCCGACGCTGGCCAACAACGGGCCGGACGATGTCGGGCAGGGGCGCTTGCTGCCGGCCATTGCGGTGGACCAGCTGGCTTCGACCCTAGCGACCTGGTTCGGTGTCTCGCCCACGGACCAGACCAGCGTGTTGCCCAATCTGGGCAACTACAGCGCGCGGGATCTCGGGTTCATGTCGGCAAAAGCTGCCGCCTGAGGACTCGCCGAAGGGGGCGCCGCAGACGAAGCGGAGCACGCGTTTTCCAGCGGGCTGTGACGGGATGAAAAAGCCCGAGGCAGCAGGCCGTGAAACCTGCTGGCGATGTCGAACAGGGCCTCGCGCGCCTTCGCTTCACCCTGCAGTGCCGCCAGGACGACCATGAGGTCGGCCCGGAGGTACCACAACTCCTGCAGGTCTTGGGCCGACTCGATCCTGCGAGCGATGCCCAGCGCGGCGACCGCGACAGGCCGCCCCAAGGCTGCGTTCATGGATCGCCGGATGTCTGCCATCGCGTCCTCCAGGGCCGGCGTTGCCTGCGACCCTGCGCCAATCACGCTACAGATGCTGCCAAGCGTCGAGTTCCAGATGCGCATGCTGTGTCCTCGGTGAATGTTTGTCGAGCGGGTCCAGCATCGCAGGGAGCGGCCGACGCGTGTGTGATGCAGTGGGGGACTCCTGCGGAGTTAGTTCACCGAAAATGGAAGGCGAGAGAAAGAAACCAATGGACCTGAATCCCGCCGGCCTCCTGATCGCCGCAGTGGCGTTTGCCATCGCCTTCGGCGTGGCGAAGCTCATCACCCGGGGCAAGCGCCGGCGCGAAAGCGAAAGGCAACGACAGGTCGAGCGGAAGCCGGAGAGTCGCCAGGTGCGGCGGACGCGGGAGCGCCGTACCGGCCGTTAGGGATGGTCTACGCGCGCGTCCTACCCCCTGTCAAACATGACAGGGGTAGCGCCGACCTTGCCCGCTTGTGATTCCTTTTCCCCTTTCAAGGCGTGCTCTGGGACTGGCTTTGATGCTCCTGTATTCATAGCGCATCTCTAACAGCCCGGTCTGGAAACAAAGCGTAATAAGCGCGAAAGAGGAGACTTCGTCGGTTGAGTCAGGAGCGCGGCCGCGCGAATACTGTGGCATCAGGCGGCCCTTCCGTGCCTGTCACCGCAGGAGTTTTCATGAAGCGCAGAATTTTTCTCAACGGCAGCGGCTCCTTTGCGCTCGCGGCTGCAGTCTCCGCTCCTTGGAGTGGCGGGGTTCACGCTTCGGCGCCCGTCGTGCTGGGTCAATCGGCGGCACTGACTGGACCGCAAGCGGGCTTCGGCTCCGCCCTGCGCGATGGCATCCAGGCGGCGCTGCAGGCTGCCAACCGCGCTGGCGGCGTCGGCGGCCGGCAGGTCACCCTGCTGTCGCTCGACGACCAGGGAGACAAGGCGAGGACCGAGGCCAACGTGGCGGCACTCGTTGCCAACCGCCATGTGGTGGGGATGACGGGCTTCACCACCCGCCCTTGCTCCGAAGCCGCCGCGCTGATGGCGGCGAGTCATGGCATCGCGCTGGTCGGCGCTTTCTCGGGCACGCCGCTGTTGTACGGACCCAAGGCGGCAACCACGTTCACCACCCGCGCGAGCTACGAGCGCGAGCTGGAGGCGATCGTGCAGCACTACCGCTTCCTCGGCGCGGAGCGGTTCGGCTTTGCGCACCTGGAGGACGCCCGTTCCACCAACGTGCCCCTGCTCGAATCCATTCTCGGGCGCCTCGGCGGCAAGTTGACGGTGACGGCCGGCGTGGACCGGAAGGGACCGGCCATGAATGCGGCGGCCATCAAGACGCTGGAAGCGAACAAGCCCGAGGTGTTGATCATCCTGGCCAACAACGCGCCGCTGACGGGCTTGCTGCGCGACTACGCGCCGCGCACGCTGGTGCTCCCGAAGATGGTGATCTCCTTCGTCGATCGGGAAAAGCTGCTGGCGGACCTGGGCAAGGACGCTGCGGGCGTCGGCTTCAGCGTCGTGGTGCCTGAATACACCAGGGAGAAATACAGCGTCGTACGCAGCTTCGTGCCGCTGGCGCGCGAGATGAAGGTCGCCGTGACCCCGGTCTCGCTGGAAGGCTACATCACGGGACTGGCCGTGCTGGAAGGCTTGCGCGAGTCGAGGGCGGAGAGCCGCACCGGATTCATCGAAGGCATGTCCCGGGTCAGCGCGCTCGACCTCGGTTACACCGCGATCCGCTTCAGCCGCAGCGAAAGAACGGGGTCGCGTTTCGTGGATTTGTCGCTCGCTTCGCGCACGGCCGGCCTGGTCTGAGGAGTTTCGATGTCGATCCATTTTTCTCCCATCACCCCCGCGCTGGGTGCGGCGATCCAGGGCATTTCGCTGGCGACCATCGACTCCGCCCAGTTCGACGCGCTGTATCGCATCTGGCAGAAGCACCATGTCGTGGTCCTGCGCGGGCAGGCGCTGACCAATCCCCAGTTCGAACGTTTCTCGGCGATGCTTGGCGAGCTGGACCCCCCGCCCAACCAGGGGGCGGGGCGCAAGAGCGTGCCGGGGCATGCCAACCTGTACGTCGTGTCTAACCGGAAAAACGGCGCCGGCGAGCCGCTCGGTGCGCTCGGTGACGGCGAGGCCCTTTGGCACACGGACATGTCGTACCTGGCGCGGCCGCCGTTCGCATCGATGTTGTGGGCGATCGAACTGCCGGAGTCGGGCGGGGATACCTGTTTCGCGAGCATGCCCGCGGCACTGCGCTCCATGCCTGATGCACTGGTCGAGCGCATCGGGCGGCTGGCGATCAAGCATGACGGCACCTATGACAGCGCCGGTTTCGTCCGCAAGGGAATGTCGCCGAACGACGACCCGATGGCCTCGGTGGGCACCACCCATCCAATCGTGATCGAGCAGCCGGAAACCGGCGAACACACGCTCTACCTCGGACGCCGGCGCAACGCTTACATCCCGGGGCTTTCGCTGCCGGAGTCGGAAGCGCTGCTCGATCGGGTCTGGCAGTATGCGACGGCGCCGCAGGTGGTCTTGCGCCACCAATGGCGGCTGGGCGACGTGGTGTTGTGGAACAACCTGACCACGATGCACCGGCGCGACGCCTTTCCCGCGGACCAGTTTCGCACCCTGCATCGTTCGCAGATCAAGGGCAGGTACGTCCCCACCGCCACAGCGCAAAAGGAGGCCGCATGATCTCGCGCCGCAACTTCAGCACGGCTTTGGCCGCTGGCCCGCTGGGCCTCGCGGTCGCGGCGCGCGCCGAGGAAAGTTATCCGAACCGTCCGATCCGGCTGTTGGTGGGCCTGGCCCCGGGCGGCATCGCCGACATCACGGCGCGGTTCATCGCGCCGCGCCTGGGCGAGATCCTCGGCAGGCAGGTGATCGTGGAAAACCGAACTGGCGCCGGCGGCGCCATCGCCACCCGCACGGTCGCCGCCAGCGCGCCCGATGGCTACACGCTGCTGATGGCGTTCGACGGCACGCACGTGACGCTGCCGGCGGCCAATCCGGGAATCGGCTTCGAGCCACTGGTCGATTTCGCGATGATCGGCAAGGTCGTCGACGCGCCGGTGATGATCACGGCGCACCCGAGTTTTCCGGCCCGCGACTTCGGCGAGTTCATAGCCCTCTCGCGCCAGTCCATCCGCTCCGGATCCGGCACCCGGGTGTACGACTACGGCACATCGGGCGTGGCGAGCACCGGACACCTCACGATGGAACTGCTCAAGCAACGCTTTGGCCTCTATGCAGTGCACATTCCCTACCGAGGAGGAGGGGACGCGCGCGCCCAGGTGCTCGGGCGCCAGATTCCGATGATGCTGGCGGCGGTGCCCGCCACCTCCGGGGACGTCCGTGCCGGCAGCCTCAAAGGGCTGGCAGTGACCAGCGCCCAGCGGTCGCCGGTCCTGCCCGGCGTGCCCACCCTGGCCGAGCTGGGATACAAGGAAATCGCCGGGCTCGACATCAATTCCTGGGTCGGCTTGATGGCGCCTGCGCGCACGCCCCCTGCGATCGTGGGAAAACTGGATGCCGCATTGCGCCAGACGATCGCCACCGACGACGTGCACGCACGCCTGCTCAACGCGGGATCTACGCCTGTCCAGAGTTCGCCCGAGCTGTTCAAGGCACAGATCGCGGGCGACCTGGCACGCTGGAAAGGCGTGATCCGCGACGCGCACCTGCGGCTCGAAGCCTGAGGTCGCTGCGTTCGCCAGCCCAAGGAGGGCTAGAAGCCGATCGCCAGCAGGCTGGCGGCGGCAATCAGCGTGATCGCCATCGCGCCGCCATAGCAAACCAGCTTGGCGCCGGCGCCGGTCCGGATGCCGACGTCATGCAGGCTGTGGTAAATGCGGTGGACCGCGTGCCACGCGAACAGCATGATGACGGCGAAGATGAAGCCCTTGCCGATCCAGTGCTGCGCAAACGCCAGCACGCGCGGATAGGCCATGAACTGCGGCCCGAAGGGCCAGGCCAGCGGAGCTGCGATCCCGGTGAGGAACACCAGCATGGTCCCGAACAGCGCAGACAACATGCCACCGGCGCCGAACAGCAGCCAGAAGATCGGGGCGTTGGAGCGCTTCTTCATGGCGCCAGCCACCACGCGAGCGCCAGCAGGGCGATCGATGCGGCGACGGTCGCCGTCCAACCGGTGCGCATGATCGCTGCCTGCGTCACCCTGCGCCCGCCAATGAACAACATCGGCATGGTCTTGGGCATGATCTCGAACCAGCTTTGTGCATGGACCACCATCGCCAGCAGCAGCACGAGGTGCAGCAGGATCGACCAGGGTGACCGCAGTGCCGCCAGCCATCCGTTCCATGCCGCTTCACCCTGTGCCAGCCGGAGCACGCCGATCAGCAACACCATGGCGTACAAGAGCACCGCGAACGCCGTGGCTTCGCGTGCCATGTAGCGCATGAAGAAAGGGTCGGTGCGCCACCAGCCCTGCATGGGCCGCACATAGCCTCGGCGCGAAGTTGGCTTGCCGTGCATCACTCGGATCCTTTCGGGGCCAGGAATCGCAAAAAGTAATCCTTCGCGCTGTTCATCTTGTTCTGGTTGATCGCGTTTGCCGGGTCGACGTGTTTGGGACAGACGACCGAGCAGTAGCCCACCGCGGTGCAGGTCCAGACGCCTTCTTCGGTGTTGATGAACTCCATGCGCTCGGCACGGCCGCCGTCGCGCGAATCCGCGTTGTAGCGATGCAATAGCGCCAGCACCCCGGGCCCGGTGAAATCCGGATCGAGGCCGAACTGCGGGCAGGCGGAATAGCACAGCATGCAGTTGATGCACGAGCTGTACTGCTCGAACTGCGCCAGCTGGTGCGGTGTCTGCAGGTATTCGCCCTGGGCCAGCGTCCGCGGTTCCTTGGGAATGAGGTAAGGCTTGATGGCCTGGAGCTTTTCGATGAAAGGTTCGACGCTCACCACCAGGTCACGCTCGATCGGAAAGTGTGTCAACGCCTCGACCCGCACCGGGCCGGGGTGCAAATCGCGCAGGAAGGTCTGGCAGGACAACCTTGGCTTGCCGTCGACCATCATGCCGCAGCTGCCGCAGATCGCCATGCGGCACGACCAGCGAAAGCTCAGCGTGCCATCGAGTTCGTCCTTGATGTATTGCAGGCCCTGCAGCACCGACATGTCGTCGCTGTAGGACACCTCATAGCTTTGCCACACCGGCCGGCTTTCTTCCTCCGGCCGGAAGCGCAGCACCTGGATCTCGATGCGTTGGCCGTCATGCATGGACTGGCTCCTTGGCTTGCCGGTCCGCTTCTTCGCCAGCGGCGCCGTAAGCGCGTGTTCCCGGTTCCGACGTGGTGATTTTCACTGGACCATAGTCGATGCGAGGGGCATCGGCCCCGCTGTAGCGCGCCAGCGAATGCTTGAGAAAATTGGCGTCGTCACGCTGTTCGAAGCCGTCCAGCCGCTGGTGCGAGCCGCGCGACTCGCGACGTTCCAGCGCCGAATGCGCCATCGCCTGCGCCACGTCCAGCAGGTAGCCGAGCTCGATGGCCAGCAGCCACTCGGTATTCCAGCCGCGGGAATGGTCATCGAGCTGCACGCTGCGGTAGCGCTGCTTCAGTTCGGCCAGCTTGTCGCAAGTGGTTTGGATGGCGGTGGCGGTGCGGTAGATGCCGCAACCATCTTCCATGCTTTTGGCCATTTCCTTGCGCAGCGTGGCAATGCGCTCGTGGCCGTCGGTCCTGGCCACGATCCCCTGCGCGCGGCGCGCGGCTTCGTTGGCGAGCATGCCGATCCGGGTTGGGTCGCCGGGCGCTCTGGTCCTGGCGTACGCTGCCGCCTCGGTACCCGCCACCTTCCCGAACACCAGCAGCTCGGTCAGCGAGTTGGAGCCGAGCCGATTGGCGCCATGGATGCCGACACTGGAGCATTCGCCGGCCGAGAAGAGGCCGGGCAGCGTCGACGCGGTATGACCGTCCGCGATGATGCCGCCCATGGTGTAGTGGACTGCCGGCAGGACCGGGATCGGCTCCCTGGCCGGATCGACGCCGAGGTATTCGACCGCGAGTTCGTAGATCTGCGGCAAGCGCTCGCGCAGCGTCTGTTCGCCCAGGTGCCGCAGGTCGAGGTACACGACGTCACCATGGGGCCCCTTGATCGTTCTGCCTTTCTGTTTCTCGTGCCAGAAGGCCTGGCTCAGGCGGTCGCGCGGGCCCAGCTCCATGGCCTTGTTGCGCGGCGTCGGCCCGGCGGGCCCGAGGCCGTAGTCCTGCAGGTAACGGTAGCCGTCCTTGTTCACCAGAAAGCCGCCCTCGCCACGACAGGCTTCCGTGAACAGCAGCCCGGTTCCGGGCATGCAGGTTGGGTGGTACTGCACGAATTCCATGTCCCGCAACGGCACGCCGTGCCGGTAGGCCAGGGCCATGCCGTCGCCGGTCACGATGCCGCCGTTGGTGTTTTCGCGGAACACCCGCCCGGCGCCACCGGTGGCGATGATCACCGACCTGGCCTGGATCAGCCGGAACTCGCCGGTGCCGATTTCGACGCAGACCACGCCTTGAACCTGCCCGTCGTCGACCACCAGGTCGACGCAGAAGTGCTCGTCGAAGCGCCGGATCGAGGGGTATTTGATCGAAGTCTGGAACAGCGTGTGCAGCATGTGGAAGCCGGTTTTGTCGGCTGCGAACCAGGTGCGCTCGATCTTCATGCCGCCAAAGGCACGCACGTTGGCGCGGCCATCGGCCTTGCGGCTCCAGGGGCAGCCCCAGTGCTCCATCTGCACCATCTCCTCAAGCGCCTGGCCGACGAAGAACTCGACCACGTCCTGCTCGCAGAGCCAGTCGCCGCCGCCGACTGTGTCGTGGAAGTGAGCATCCAGGCTGTCGTGGGCTTGCGTTACAGCGGCGGCCCCGCCTTCGGCTGCGACGGTGTGGCTGCGCATCGGATAGACCTTGGAGATCAGGGCGATGGTGAGCTTGGGGTCCGCCTCGGCCACTGCGATGGCAGCCCGCAGGCCGGCGCCGCCGGCACCGACAATCACGACATCTGCGTGGAAGGTTTCCATGCTCTTGCCCTCAGCGGACCAGGACCAGTTTCTGGTACAGCCCGCCGTAGTAAGTGAGCTTCTCGATCGACGCCGGACGTGTGCCGGCCGGCAGGAAGTCCTCGACCTCGCGCTGCCACAGGTCCATCGCGTACGGTTCGAGCTTGCGGAACACGCCGGTCATCAACAACCGCAGCGGATGCATCCTGACCGGCCGGTGGTAATCCACGATCACTATCTTGCCGCCCGGCCTGACCACGCGCATGGCCTCGGACAGCGTGGCCCGGCGCACCTGCTCCGGTTGCTCGTGCAGCAGGAAGAACAGCAGCGCCTGGTCGTAGCTTGCGTCGGCAGCGGCAAGCGACGATGAATCGCATTGCACGAGCGCGACGCGTGGGTCGGCGGGTAGCTTGCCGGCGAGGTTCTTCAACTGGATGGGCAGGATGTCGACGATGTCCAGGCTGGCATCCGGCGCCAGCCTTTGCTGCAGCTTCGGTGTGAGATTGCCGTACACGCAGGCGATCTGCAGCGTCTTGCCGGTCACCTCGGCGCCGAGATCGGCCAGTGCCGCGTCGCGCAGGCGCCCGTAGTTGCCGAACAGGATCAGGTTGACCAGCCATTCGCGCTCGAAGAGCTGGACCGCCTTGGGATGCACATAGGCCCACCAGTAGACCTGCTCCAGGTAGCGGGGGATGACCGGAGCGCGGGGCACCGGCCGTGCCAGTGAAGGCAGCGCCGCTGCGACGCCAAAAGCAGGAGGTGTCATTCGTCGGGGTCCTTGTATTCCCTGGGCAGCTGGTGGGCCACGCCCTTGTGGCAGTCGATGCAGGTCTTGCCTGCCTGTCGGGCCGCGATGTGCTTGTCGTAGACCGTTTTTTTCTGGACGTCCGGGCTCATCGCTTCGAAGCTGTGGCAGTTGCGGCATTCGCGCGAGTCGCTGGCCTTCATCTTGTCCCACTGGTGCTGCGCCATCTGCATCCGCCGCGCCTCGAACTTCTCGGGCGTGTTCACGCTGCCCATGAGCTCGTGGTACACGTCGGACGAGGCCCCGATCTTGGCCATCACCTTGTGCGCCCAGTCGCGCGGCACATGGCAGTCGGAGCACACAGCGCGCACCCCTGTCCGGTTCGCGTAATGCACGGTGGTCTTGTATTCCTTGAACGAGTTGTCCAGCATCGTGTGGCACCCGGTGCAGAACTCCAGCGAGTTGGTCGCTTCCATCGCGGTGTGGAAGCCGCCCCAGAACAACACGCCGCTGACAAATCCGACGACAAGGATCGCCAGGAGCGAATATTTCGCGCTCGGCCGCGCCAAGAAATTCCAGCAGCGCCGCAAGGTGCTCACAGCCACAGGATCCACTGGATCAGGTTTTTCTTCAGGGGTGCGGTTTTCATGTCGTGGTTTCCGGCGCGTGGGCTTTCCGGCGGTTGGGCCCGTCGTCGACGCCTGTGCAGTGTCTACGTGCCGAGACAGCGGCACTTGACATAGATCAACGCTGCTTCGTTCAGGCGTCCGAAAGGATCGACGGGTTGCTGCGTGAACTGCACACTCGCCCCATGACTTCTGTGAACGGTCCAAGCCGACTGACCCGCGCGATTGCCGCTTTGGCTGCGGTGAGCTTCGCGCTGCCCAAGGACATGCCCCTGATCAAGGAAAGCAAATGAAAACAGTCCGC
>JANXVP010000419.1 GCA_025351615.1 Ramlibacter sp.
GTGCGCATGGCCATCGAGGACCTCAACGCGCAAAATATCGTGATCGGCGGCAAGAAAATGCGCTTCGAAATCCAGGCCGAAGACGATGCCGCCGACCCGAAGCAGGGCGCGGCCGTCGCACAAAAGCTGTGCGATGCCAAGGTCGCGGGCGTGGTCGGGCACCTGAATTCAGGCACGACGATCCCCGCCTCCAAGGTCTACAACGATTGCGGCATCCCGCACGTGACGGGCGCGGCCACCAACCCCGGCCTCACCAAGCCCGGCTACAAGACCACCTACCGCATCATCGCCAACGACAATGCGCTGGGGTCTGGCCTCGCGTTTTACGCCGCCGATGCGCTCAAGCTGAAGCGGGTCGCCATCATCGACGACCGGACGGCCTATGGCCAGGGCGTCGCGGAGGTGTTCAAGCGCACGGTCACTGCCAAGGGCATGCAGGTGGTGGACGAGCAGTTCACGACCGCCCAGGCCACCGATTTCATGGCCATCCTGACGGCGATCAAGTCCAAGAACCCGGACGCGATCTTCTACGGCGGCATGGATGCCCAGGGCGGAGCGATGCTGCGCCAGATGGAGCAGCTGGGCCTGTCGAATGTCAAGTACTTCGGCGGCGACGGCATCTGCACCGCGGAGATCGCCAAGATCGCGGCCGGTGCCAAGACCCTGGAAAACGTGGTGTGCGCCGAAGGCGGCGCGTCGCTGCAGAAAATGCCCGGCGGCAACGCCTGGAAGGCCAGGTACGACGCCAAGTACCCGAACCAGTTCCAGGTGTACAGCCCGTATACCTACGACGCCACCTTCGTCCTGGTCGACGCAATGAAGCGCGCCAACTCGGTCGATCCGAAGGTCTATACCGCCAAGCTCGCGGAAACCAACTTCAAGGGCGTGACATCGACCATTGCCTTTGAACCGAACGGGGAACTCAAAAACCCGGCCATGACTCTGTACGTCTACAAGGACGGCAAGAAGTTGCCGCTGAACTGAGGCTCGCGTGGCTCGAAAAAAAGCCGCCGCAGGGCGGCTTTTTTTTGGTCGCGCGAATACCCGCTATCGTTTCGGCGGGGCGACGTTGCATCGTAGTTGAATTTCTGCTGTTTCTGTAAGCGTCTTCCTACGGTCCGCTTCTGCACTGGTTTTGCCTGGACCGTTGAGCTTGACCTTGTTGAAGGGCGGTGCCGAACCCGATACTCTGCTGTGGATTGGTGCCTGTCGACGATTGATCACGAATTGGGGGATTGCATGGAAGTACTGGCGAAACAGCCGACCGCGGACCAGCGGGACAATGAATTGAAAACCATCTTGAAGGCAATCGGCGCTTTCCGGCGGGGCGAGACCAGCGTCACGCTGCCCGCCGAGTGGGAGGGCACCTACGGCAAGATCGCGTCGGAGTTTAACGAACTGACCGCGCAGGCCGGACAAATTTCACACAAACTCAAATCGATTGAAGGCAACTCCAAAAGCACACGCGCTGGCCGGCGCCTGAGCGACGACAAGCTCACCGGCTTCTGGCAGGACAACGTGGCTGTCTTCAACTCGCTGCTCGACGAAGTCGATGACGGGGCGGAGCACACCCGCATCTTCCTGTCCGCGCTGACCGATCTGAAGAAGGGAATCGCCTCGGCGCAGCTGCCGCAGGACTGGACCGGGGTGTTCGGTAAGGTGGCCGACGCCTTCAACGATGTGGTGGCGGAAAACGTGCGCATGTCGCACGAGCTGACGCGCCTGTCGCGAGTGGTCGGCAAGGAAGGAAAACTCAAGGAGCGCGCTTTTGTTCCGAACGCAAGCGGCTTCTGGCGCGACTCGGCCGAATCCATCAACTCGCTGATCGCGGATCTGGTGCACCCGACTTCCGAAGTGGCGCGCGTGATCGGTGCCGTCGCGCAGGGTGACCTGTCCAAATCGATGGCGCTCGAAGCCGAGGGCAGGGCACTGGAGGGCGAGTTCCTCCGGACTGCGATGATCATCAACAAGATGGTGCAGCAGGTGGGCACGTTCTCCGCCGAAGTGACGCGGGTGGCGCGGGAGGTGGGAACTGAAGGCAAGCTGGGCGGCCAGGCCAACGTGCAGGGCGTGGCTGGCACGTGGAAGGACCTGACCGACTCGGTGAACTTCATGGCGTCGAATCTCACCGCGCAGGTGCGCAACATCGCGGACGTGACCAAGGCCGTGGCGGCCGGTGACCTGTCCAAGAAGATCACGGTGGACGTGAAGGGCGAAATCCTGGAGCTGAAGAACACCATCAACACGATGGTGGACCAGCTCTCCTCCTTTGCATCGGAGGTGACGCGGGTAGCGCGCGAGGTGGGAACTGAAGGCAAGCTAGGCGGCCAGGCCGACGTGCAGGGCGTGGCCGGCACGTGGAAGGACCTGACCGACAACGTGAACTTCATGGCCGGCAACCTGACATCGCAGGTGCGCAACATCGCCGACGTGACCAAGGCCGTGGCGGCCGGTGACCTGTCCAAGAAGATCACGGTGGACGTGAAGGGCGAAATCCTGGAGCTGAAGAACACCATCAACACCATGGTGGACCAGTTGCGGTCCTTCGCTTCGGAGGTGACGCGGGTTGCGCGCGAGGTGGGCACGGAAGGCAAGCTGGGCGGCCAGGCCGACGTTCAAGGCGTGGCCGGCACCTGGAAAGACTTGACCGACAATGTGAACTTCATGGCCGGCAACCTGACCTCGCAGGTGCGAGGCATCGCCAAGGTGGTGACCGCGGTGGCCAACGGCGACCTGGACCAGAAGCTGACCGTGGAAGCCAAGGGCGAGGTGGCGGCGCTGGCCGACACCATCAACGGCATGACCGAGACCCTGGCGATCTTCGCCGCCCAGGTGACGACCGTGGCGCGCGAGGTCGGTGTCGAAGGCCGCC
>JANXVP010000427.1 GCA_025351615.1 Ramlibacter sp.
CTTTCGGTGATTTCACGGCCGGTTTCCCGCACGTGCTCGGCGTAGTTCAGGCCGACGCAGACGATCTTGTTGGGGTTCGGGATCACCGGTAGCAGCGTGAGCTGCGAGTAGCGCAGCGTCGGCTGGTTCGACTTCAGCGCAGCGGCGGCGGCGGGCAGCATGTTGTTGGCGATCAGCGCCTTCAGGTCTGCCGCCTTGTCTCCCAGGATGGGCGTGAGGTCCAGCACGTCGTCGCCGTTGACGATGCCATAGGAGGGCGTGCCCTGGTGCAAAAAGCTGATGAGTTTCACGGAAGGTCCTTCAGTCAAAAAAATAGGGGACGGCGCTGGCAGGTTTACTGCGGGTCGCCCATCAGCCTGGCCATGCCGGCCTGCCACTGGGCGCGCGGCTGGAATCTGGGCCGGCTGCGGGCAATGGCTTCGGCGTGCGCCATGACGGCATCGTCGGGCTGGTCCAGGTCGATCGGTTCGCGCAGCGGCTGCGCGCAATACCAGGGCGTGTCCATGAAGACCTCGAGGCGGTTGCCCTCGGGGTCGCGGAAATAGATCGACACCGCGTTGCCGTGCGTGGCGCAGAGCAGTTCGGAGACATCGGGGTCTGCCCGCACGCGGTTGCGCACCAGGCGCAGCGTGGCCAGGTCGGGAACGCGCAGCGAGATCTGGTTGATGACGCTGAAGCTCAGGTCCGCCGGCCGGCCGGTGGCCAGCACGAGCTGGTGGTGCTCCGCCGGATCGCGGCTCAAAAAGACCAGCTCGACGTGGCCCAGGTCGCCGCGGTCGGTTTCGGTGAAGCACAGCACGTCCTTGTAAAAGCGCGCCATCCTTTCCAGGTCGCGCACATAGAACCCCATGTGGCTGAACACCAGCGAGCCGCGTTGGCGCAGATCCGGGGCGGATGGGGTCATGGGCATCTCCAGCATGAGTGAAATTGGAAAAATCGGGAGGTGGATGGCCGCTCGGCGCGGAGATTATGTTGGTTTGCCCGCGATTTGATAATTGGTGGACACCCGGGCCCACGACCCGCCTACACTGGCGCGGCCCGGCGTCCCCGGCAGGATGGTTTCCATGAAAACGTTCTCCGCTGCACTCGCACGCGTGCTCCCCGCACTGCTCACGGCGCTCTTGCTAGGCGCCTGCGGGCAGATGCCGACGCCGATGTCCGGCGCCAGCGCCGCCCCGGACTTCCGTGTCGATCCCCTGTGGCCGCAACCCCTTCCCGAACAAGGCGGCGTGCAGCAGCTTTTCGGCCAGGTCGCCGGCATCGCGGTCGATCCGCGCAATGGCCACATCTGGGCAGTGCACCGGCCGGCGTCGCTGCTGGCGGATGAATTCGACGCCAAGACCGGCAAGCCGGTGACGCACCGCTGCTGCGTGGCGATGCCGCCGGTGGCGGAGTTCGACGCGGCCGGCAAGCTGCTGCGCGCGTGGAGCCCGCAGGGCACCGGCTTCGACTGGCCCAAGGTCGAGCACGGCATTTATATCGACGACGAGGGCAATGTCTGGCTGGCGGGCAACTCGGTCGGCGACAACCAGATTCTCAAGTTCACGCAGGACGGCAGGTTCCTGATGCAGATCGGCCGCGCGGGCCCGACCGAAGGCAGCAACAGCCCGACCCAGCTCGGGCAGCCGGCCAACATGATCGTCTCCAAGGGCGAGCTGTTCGTCGCGGACGGCTACGGCAACAAGCGCGTGATCGTCTTCGACGCCGTCACCGGCGCGTACAAGCGCCACTGGGGCGCATACGGCGGCCGGCCGAGCGACGACAAGCTGCCCGCGTACGACCCGGCGCAGCCGCCGTCGCGCCAGTTCAGCAACCCGGTGCACTGCGTGCGCATGTCGCGCGAAGACCTGCTGTACGTCTGCGACCGCACCAACAACCGGATCCAGGTCTTCACGCGCGCAGGCGAGTTCAAGCAGGAATTCCGGGTCGAGACGCAGACGGTCGCCAACGGCTCGGTCTGGGACATGGTGCTGTCGCAAGACCCGGCGCAGAAGTACATGTACGTGGCCGACGGCGCCAACGGCCGCATCTACATCCTGCGTCGCTCCGACGGCCAGCAGGTTGGCCAGTTCGGCCGTACCGGCCGCATGGCCGGCGAGTTCAAGTAGATCCACAACCTCGCCATCGACGGCGACGGCAATCTCTACACGTCGGAAGTCGGCTTCGGCAGGAGGGTGCAGAAGTTTGTGCGGGGTGGGGGCGGATTTTAGGAATCTGACATCGGTTCAGCTTGCGTTCACATAGGCGCATGCACCATGGACTCCTCAGCAACCAAGGAGCCTTCCATGAAACGCTTTCCACTTTACTGTTTGCTTGCAGCCGGAGCGGTCGGCCTTCACGCAGAAACCTTCATCGACAATGCGCGCGTGCGCAGTGTCGATCCGCAATACC
>JANXVP010000431.1 GCA_025351615.1 Ramlibacter sp.
GTGCCGGTGAATGTGCCGGTTCCTACCTGGAGGTAAATCGCGCGCGCGCCTGGCGTGATCGCGACCAGAAAAGCCGAAGCCGGGGAGATCCCCGTCGCCAATGTGGCGGCCACCAGCAGCTTTGCCAGGTGACGCGAAAAGAAGGTGATTTCCACCGCGGCTTTCAAGCGTTTGCAGACGCGAAAAGCTTACCCTAAAAGAGAGGCGGCGCGGACTTGTCGTGCCGCTCCTCCTTCAGGCAGTCAAGGAAGTGTGGCTGTGTAGACAATGCGGCCGTTGTTCAGGCCGGCACCCGGGCTTGCTGCGCCGGCGCCGCCATACGTGCCGGCAGCATATGCAACGGTGTTCTTGTACGAGAAGGTCCAGATGCCTTCTTGCCGCACGACCTTGTTGGTGGCGGTGATGGTGTTCGCCACGCCGGCGCCCGACAGGGGAATGGCCGGGTGGGGGATGGCGGTGGCAATGTAGCCCGCGCTGGCGGCACCCGGAGCGGTGCTTACCACGGCAATCTCGGACCAGGGAATCGTGTCTGCCGGGACGCCATCGTTCAACGCTCCGACGGTGCTGGCCGCCAGGGTGATGTCGCCGGCGTTGCCAAACACCTTGACCGTGACTGCGCCGTTGGTCAGGTTGCCGCCGGTGCCAGCCACGGCAGTCGTGTTACCCAGGCTCGCGGCAGGAACCGTGAACGTCAGCAGATCGATCGCCGTGTTGTTGGCCAGATTCGTGCCGGTGCCGACCTGCAGGAACAGGACGCGCGGAATGACGATCGAGAAGTCGAGGCGGGCCGTGGTGCTCGTCGGACCCGGCGAGGCGATGTTAATGTTGGACTCCGCGAAGGCGCCACTGGAAAATGCCAGCGCAGCTAACGCGAAGGTGGTGAGTGCGAACTTTTTCATGAGAGGCTCCTTGGTACCGGGTTGTAGATGGATCGGGCGGTTTGCTTAATCCAGAAGTGAACTTTAGCAACTTGAGTAACCAATTGCAACTCAACCTTCGTGCAAATAGTCACACAAAGCCGATCAAATCACCTGAAATCGGTGTTTTCAACGTTTTTTATAACGCCTGGTTACATTCAGTGAGTTGATGACGCACGATCCCGTCCCACTTGTCGCTTGACAAGCGCCATCCATCGTTTTTTTATTGCCATGAGCCAAAAACAGACACTTTCCTTCCAGGCCGAAGTTGCACAACTGCTGCACCTCGTCACCCATTCGCTCTATTCCAACAAGGAAATCTTCCTGCGCGAACTGGTGTCGAACGCCTCGGACGCGTGCGACAAGCTGCGGTTCGAGGCCCTGAACGACGCGTCCCTGTACGAGGACGCGCCCAATCTCGATGTGCGGGTGAGTTTCGACAAGGCGGCGCGCACCTTGACCATCAGCGACAACGGAATCGGCCTGTCGCAGCAAGAGGCGATCGACAACCTCGGGACCATTGCCAAAAGTGGCACCCGTGAGTTTGTGGGCCGCCTCTCGGGCGATCAGAAGGCAGATGCCCAATTGATCGGGCAATTCGGCGTCGGGTTTTATTCGGGCTTCATCGTGGCCGACAAGATCAGCGTGGAGTCGCGCCGCGCTGGCCAGAAGGCGGAAGAGGGGGTGCGCTGGACCAGCGTCGGCGCCGGCGACTTCGAGGTCGAGACCATCACGCGACCCGAACGCGGGACCAGCGTCACGCTGCACTTGCGGGAAGACGCCCAGGAGTATCTCAACACATGGAAGCTCAAGAGTGTCATTTCCAAGTATTCCGACCACATTTCCTTGCCCATCCTGATGCGCAAGGAGGAATGGAAAGAAGGCGAAGACAGCAAGGGTGGCGAAATGGCGCTCACCGACGCGTGGGAAACCGTGAATCAGGCGAGCGCGCTGTGGAGCCGCGCCAGGAAGGACATCACGCCCGAGCAGTACCAGGAGTTCTACAAGCAGATCAGTCACGACTCCGAGCCGCCGCTGTCTTGGTCGCACAACCGGGTGGAGGGCTCCACCGAATACACCCAGCTGCTGTACATCCCCTCGCACGCGCCTTTTGATCTCTGGAACCGTGACAAGGCTGCAGGCGTCAAGCTCTATGTCAAACGCGTCTTCATCATGGATGACGCCGAGGC
>JANXVP010000465.1 GCA_025351615.1 Ramlibacter sp.
CGCATCAGCCTGCGCATCGGCACCCGGGCGGTGGACGTACGGGTCAGCACCATTCCCAGCTCGCATGGCGAACGCGCCGTGTTGCGTCTGCTCGACAAGACCGGCGCCAAGCTGAGCCTGGAAGCGGTCGGCATGGAAGGCCACACGCTGCAACGCTTCGAGCACCTGATCGCGCAGCCGCACGGCATCATCCTGGTCAGTGGGCCGACCGGCTCCGGCAAAACCACGACGCTGTACGCGGCGCTGAGCCGGATGGACGCCGGCAGCAGCAACATCATGACGGTGGAAAACCCGATCGAATATGAGTTACCAGGCATCGGCCAGACGCAGGTGAACGCCAAGATCGACCTGGATTTCGCGATGGCGCTGCGAGCCATCCTGCGCCAGGATCCGGATGTGATCATGATCGGCGAGATTCGCGACCACGAGACGGCGCAGATCGCTATCCAGGCTTCGCTAACCGGCCATCTGGTGCTGGCGACGCTGCACACCAACGACGCGCCCAGCGCCGTCAACCGGCTGATCGACATGGGCGTCGAGCCATTCCTGCTGAGCTCTTCTCTGCTGGGCGTGCTGGCCCAGCGGCTGGTGCGCAAGCTCTGCATGCACTGCAAGGGCGACGGCTGTTCCCACTGCAGCCAGACTGGCTATCAGGGCCGCACCGGCATCTTCGAACTGATGGTTGCGAACGAGGCGATCCGTGCACAAATCCACAACCGCGCGGCAGAGGCAGACATTCGCGCGGCTGCCCTGCAGTCCGGAATGACATTGATGCGCGAGGACGGCGAGCGGCTCGTGCGAGAGGGCATCACGTCGCGCGAAGAACTGGTGCGCGTGACGCGCGAATAGCTCCAGCACGCCCTGCGACGCGTTCAGGAGCGTGGGGTGGCGTGGGCAGCTTCACAGGGGCCTCTGCCGGACGGTCGTCTTCGCGCGGCACCGGCGGTTGTGGCAGGCAATCGTTGCAGGACATGGGTCACCTCCTTGGGCCAATCGTCGCTTCGCCCGCCACCTGGCGCATGCGGCGAATGCGCCAAACGCTTGTCAGCCGGTGTCTACAGTCGCGCTCCTTGCGCCTTCTGCGGTGCTAAAAAGTGTGTCTGAAGTTGTCCAAACGTTCGGCAGGCGCTGTCCCACAGGCGATGGCGTTGCGGCCTGACGCTGGACAGTCGGTGCCGAGGCTACCTTTCATTCACCGCCACGAACATGGCGCGTTGTTTCAATTCTCTCAAGGAGCCTATTCATGTCCGCAACCACCAAAGTCGTTGGCCTCATCGCCGGTCTGTCCGCTGTCGCCGCTATCGGCGTCGCAATCGCCCAGGGCGTCCCCCCGAACCCGTACATCGCCAACCCTGCCCTCGGTGCCGGCCAGCAGAGCACCCACCTGACGTCGATGGGCGAAACCGGTGTTCCCGGCTTGACCGACCCGATCCGTACCGCGACCATCGTGCGCCAGCCCATCGTGGCCGCGGCCGCACCGGAACCCGTCTTCGTGGCCGCAGCACCGATGCCCGCTCCCGTGATCGTCGCGCAACAGACTGCCCCCGCTGCAACTATGGGTGCAGCGCCGCAACCGGAACCCGCCCCCACTCCGGTTCGCATTCGCCGCCACGACCGCAACTGATTCGCCTGGGCCGCGGCGCCCCGCGGTTCGCTACCAAAGCCCGCCTTCACGAAACGCGGGCTTTGGTGTGTCAGCGGGTCATCCAAGCACGATGAATCGGGCATTTTGAAGCGGCTCTTCAGGCTGGTAGCCCCACAGGCCTGCCTTCACGGTATCCACTTCGCGGGCCACCATGCTTTCGCGCTGCTTCGGACTGGCGAGCCGCATTTTTGCCACCAGGGCGGGATCGAATCGCAGGTAAATGGGAGCAGATCGCTTATTGGGCCGGAACCGGTCCTCGTTGGTTTTCCAGGAAACCAGCACGTCCCCTTGTTCAAGCGCAATGGCGACCACGTTGTCCGGAAACAAGTGCCGGATCGCTTCCCAGATCTCGGTCCGAATGTCGTCCATTTGTGACCCCTGCCAAGCCAGTATGAACTGCTGATCCGCCAAGTCAACCGAGACTCCCTGCCCATTTGACAATGCAACCGCTGCCATTCGCCATCATTGGACTTGCCAAGAGTAGTTGCGTTTAACCAAAAGGGCCTACAGAATGTCGACATGTGCGGGGCAGCTCCACCCGGTCAAGCCAGGAATTCAGAAAGCTCACCAGCAGTCCAAGATGTTCAATTTTTTCAAGCGTTCCGCTCCTCCACCGGTGAACCCCGCGACCAGGTCGCCGCGGCAGTCTGCGCCGCCGGCAGCGGCGGCTCTGGCCCATGACCCGGTTTCCGTCCCGGAGGTTCAGGAAGGCAACGAACACACAGACTGGGCCCTTTGGGAGGATTCGGTCATGGTTCTCGACAGCCAGTTGCAGGGCCTGACGCCGTCTGCGCGGATCTACGAGCGCGTCAAGGAACGGCCGAGCGAATACCAGGACATCGACCCGTTCTCGAGCATCGGCAGGAACAGTCCGTAGCGCCCCAGTAGCGAGGTCAAAGGACGCGCGAAAACTTCGCGCGGGACAGGTCGGCCTGCCGATGGCGGTCAAACACCGTCGCGATGGCACTCACCACGTACCAGCCTTCTGGCGTCACCTGGATGCCCGCGTCGTCGACCTCCACCAGACCCATCTCCACGTATTCGCCCAGCCGCTCCAGTTCGCTGTCGAAATAGTCGCGAAAGTCGAACAGCCAGGCGACCTCGATCGATTCGAACACGACTTGCCCCTGGCACATCAGCGCCATGATGACGGCACGCCGCGCCAGGTCGTCGCGCGACAGTGCCAGGCCGCGCGCCACCGGAAGCCGGCCCTGGTCGATGTGGTCACAGTATTCCTCCAGGGTCTTGGCGTTCTGGCTGTAGATGGCGCCGATCCTGCCGATTGCCGACACTCCCAACCCGATCAGGTCGCCATCGGGCTGGGTGCTATAGCCCTGGAAGCTCCGGTGTAGCCGGCCCTGCCGCTGCGCCACAGCCAGCGGATCGCCTTGAAGGGCAAAGTGATCCATGCCGATGTAGACGTAGCCCGCTTGGTGCAATGTAGCCAGCGACTGCGAAAGGATCGCCAGTTTCTGTGCGCCGCTGGGCAGGTGGGCGCAATCA
>JANXVP010000466.1 GCA_025351615.1 Ramlibacter sp.
CCAGGAGGGTCATGGGCCGATCGTCGCCGAGGCCGAGGGCGGTTCGTTTCATGCGGCCTGGGAGCCGCGCGCTCTCGCGCTGACGCTGGCGATGGGCGCGACCGGCGCCTGGAATCTCGACATGGGGCGCTCTGCCCGCGAGACGCTGCCGGACTATGCGAAGCTGAGCTACTTCGAGATCTGGATCGCGGCGCTGCAACAACTGATGCAGGAGCGCGGCATTGTGCAGCCAGAAGAAATCGCCGCCGCGCATGCGCTTTCCAAAGGACCTGTCCTGCCGCGGGTGCTCGCGGCGGGCGATGTCGCGAGCGTGCTGGCCCGGGGCGCGCCGACCCAGCGGCCGACCACGGCGCCGGCCGCCTTTGCCGTCGGCGATGTCGTCCGCACGCGCAGTGCGCCGATGCCGCATCACACGCGGTTGCCGGGCTATGTGCGCGGCAAGCGCGGGGTCATCGAGCGCGCGCACGGCATGCATGTCTTCGCCGACGCGCATGCGCAGGGATTGGGCGAGCAGCCGAAGTGGCTCTACACGGTGGTGTTCGACGGCGCTGAGTTGTGGGGCGAGTCGGCGCGCGCCGGCGTCCAGGTATCGTTCGACGCCTGGGAACCTTATCTGGAGGCCGCGCCATGAACGGGCAGCAGCCGACGGCGACGACGGGTTGGCCGGGCGGCGGCGACGCGCCCGTGTTTCGCGAACCTTGGGAGGCGCATGCGTTCGCGATGGTTCTGGCGCTGCACCAACGGGGCTTGTTCACCTGGCGCGAATGGGCGGATGCGCTGGCGGCCGAAATCGCCGCGGCACAGGCCGCGGGTGATCCGGACCAGGGGGAGACCTACTACCGGCACTGGCTGCACGCGCTCGAACACCTGGTCAGCGCCAAGGGCGCCGGCAGCCCAGCGGAACTCCAGCGCTACCGCCAGGCCTGGGACCACGCGGCTGACCGCACACCGCACGGTCATCCCATCGAGTTGCGAGAGGCCGATTTCGCAGATCGGCCGTGAGCTTTCAGCTTGCCAGGAAGTCCAGCAGGCTCTTGTTGAACTCGGTGGCGTGCGACGCGTTGAAGCCGTGCGGCCCGCCCTTGATGAGGCCGAGGCGGCTGCCGGCAATGGCCTTGTGGGTGCGCGCTCCGCTAACCTCGAAGGGCACGATCGCGTCCGAGTCGCCGTGCAGCACCAGGGTCGGAATCTTGATCTTGGTCAGGTCGTCGCGGAAATCGGTGCGGGCGAAGGCGCCGATGCAATCGAGCGTGCCCTTGGGTGAGGCGAAGGCCGCGATGTTGCGCGAATAGACGCGCTGGCTTTCGCTCACCATCAGCTTGCCCCCTGCGGAGAAGAACTTCTTGGAGAAATCTTCCAGGAAGGCCAGCCGGTCCCCCGTCACGCCGGCTTCGAACTGGCCGATGGTGGCGTCGTCCAGGCCACCCTCGGGATTGTCGGCCGACTTGTAGAGGAAAGGCGGAACGGCAGCGGCGAAGACTGCCTTGGCGATCCGCTTGCTGCCGTAGCGGCTGAGGTAGCGCGCGACTTCGCCGCCACCCATCGAAAAGCCCACCAGGGTCACGCCGGTCAGGTCGAGCTTGGTCAGCAGCGCATCCAGGTCGGCCGCCAAGGTGTCGTAGTCGTAGCCGGTCCAGGGTTGCGACGACTTGCCGAAGCCGCGGCGGTCATAGCTGATGACGCGGTAGCCTGCTTGCACCAGGGCCGGCACCTGGGCCTCCCAGGAGCGGGCGCTGAGCGGCCAGCCATGGATCAGCACCACGGGCTTGCCCACTCCGTGGTCTTCGTAGTAGATCTCGACGGGTTCTTGCGCGGCAGCGCCGACGTTCAGCATGGTCATGGTTTTTCTTTCGGGAGGGGTTTACAGAACGGGGAAACGAGCTCGATTATAGAAATGAATTGCGAGCAATCTAATGGCAGAGGTGCGGGTTCTGGCTATGGAACCGATAGCCCCGGCCGCCTTAGCGGTGGGTCGTCTTAAACTGGACAGCTTTACCCACCCCGCATGTTCACCACCCGCCCTGAAATTGTCGGCACCTTCGGCGTCGCCGCCTCGACCCACTGGCTCGCATCGCAAACCGCGATGGGCGTCCTGGAACGGGGCGGAAACGCCTTCGATGCGGCAGTGGCCGGCGGCTTCGTGCTGCAGGTGGTCGAGCCGCATCTGAACGGCGCCGGCGGTGAGGTGCCGATCCTGCTGTGGGACGAAGCCGGGCGTCGCCTGCGGGCGATCAACGGTCAGGGTTGCGCGCCGGCCGCCGCGAGTCCCGCAGCTTTTCGCGCGCTGGGCCTGGAACAGGTGCCGGGCATCGGCCTGCTGCCGGCGACCGTGCCCGGCGCCTTTCCGGCCTGGATGACGCTGCTGCTGGAACATGGGAGCTGGCCGCTGGCCGACGTGCTCGCGCCGGCAATCGGCTATGCCAGGGACGGCTTCCCGCTGGTGCCGCGCATCTCGCAAGCCATCCTGGCGGTGCGCCAGCTGTTTCTCGACCACTGGCCGTCTTCGGCGGCCGTCTGGCTGCCCCACGGCAGGGTGCCGGAGCCCGGCAAGCTGTTCCGGCAACCGGCTCTTGCCGCGATGTACGAGCGGCTGGTCGGGCAGGCGCAACGCGAGGGCGGCTCGCGCACCGGCGAGATCGAGGCGGCGCTGCGGATCTGGCAAACCGGCTTCGTCGCGCGCGAGATCGACGGCTTCTGCCGCAACGGGGAAGTGCACGACAGCAGCGGTGAAAAACACCAGGGCCTGCTGGCGCTGGACGACATGGCGCAATGGCGCCCGACAGTGGAGGCGCCGCTCAGCCTGGACTTCGGCCGCTACAGCGTGGTCAAGTGCGGCTTCTGGAGCCAGGGGCCGACCTCACTGCAGCAGCTGGGGATGCTGCGGCACGCCGGCCTCGAGCAGCATGCGCCGGGCAGCGCGGGCTTCGTGCACCGGATCGCCGAGGC
>JANXVP010000468.1 GCA_025351615.1 Ramlibacter sp.
ATCTGCGCCGCGCGCTTGTCGCGCTCGATGCCTTCACGCGTGAACACTTGTACGTCGATGACCGTGCCCGAGATGCCCGACGGCACGCGCAACGACGTGTCTTTCACGTCGGACGCCTTTTCGCCGAAGATCGCGCGCAGCAGCTTTTCTTCCGGCGTCAGCGTGGTCTCGCCCTTGGGAGTGACCTTGCCCACCAGCGTGTCGCCCGGCTGCACTTCGGCGCCCACGTAGATGATGCCGGACTCGTCCAGGCGATTCAGCTGCTGTTCGCTCAGGTTCGGGATGTCGCGGGTGATTTCCTCGGCGCCCAGCTTGGTGTCGCGCGCCATCACCACCAGTTCCTCGATGTGGATCGAGGTGTAGCGGTCGTCGGCGACCACGCGTTCGCTGATCAGGATCGAGTCCTCGAAGTTGTAGCCGTTCCAGGGCATGAACGCCACCAGCATGTTCTGGCCCAGCGCCAGTTCACCGATGTCGGTGGACGCGCCGTCGGCGATCACGTCGCCCTTGGACAGCTTGTCGCCCTTCTTGACGATGGGGCGCTGGTGGATGTTGGTGTTCTGGTTGGAACGCTGGTACTTGATCAGGTTGTAGATGTCCACGCCGACTTCACCGGCCTGGGCTTCCGCGTCATTGACGCGCACCACGATCCGGGTTGCATCGACATAGTCGACCACGCCGCCGCGGGTTGCGACGACGACGGTGCCGGAGTCGATCGCGGAAACGCGCTCGATACCGGTGCCGACGAAGGCCTTTTCCGGGCGCAGCACCGGCACGGCCTGACGCTGCATGTTGGCGCCCATCAGCGCGCGGTTGGCGTCGTCGTGCTCGAGGAACGGAACCAGCGAGGCCGCCACCGACACGATCTGCGCCGGCGACACGTCCATGTACTGGACGCGCTCGGCGCCGCACAGGATGGATTCGCCGCGCTCACGGGCGGAGACCAGCTCGTCGGTCAGGCTGCCTTCCTTGTCGAGGGTGGCATTGGCCTGGGCGATGACGTACTTGCCTTCCTCGATCGCCGACAGGTAATCGATCTGCATCGTCACCTTGCCGTCGATCACGCGGCGGTACGGGGTTTCGATGAAGCCGTATTCGTTCAGGCGGGCGTACAGGGCCAGCGAATTGATCAGGCCGATGTTCGGACCTTCCGGCGTTTCGATCGGGCACACGCGGCCGTAGTGGGTGACGTGCACGTCGCGCACTTCGAAGCCGGCGCGCTCGCGTGTCAGGCCGCCCGGGCCGAGGGCCGAGACGCGGCGCTTGTGGGTGATCTCGGACAGCGGATTGGTCTGGTCCATGAACTGCGACAGCTGCGACGCGCCGAAGAACTCCTTCAGGGCCGCGGAAATCGGCTTGGAGTTGATCAGGTCGTGCGGCATCAACGGCTCTTGCTCAGCCTGGCCGAGCCGCTCCTTGACGGCCTTCTCGATCCGGGCCAGGCCGGTGCGGTACTGGTTTTCGGCCAATTCGCCAACACAACGCACGCGGCGATTGCCGAGGTGGTCGATGTCGTCGACTTCGCCGTTGCCGTTGCGCAGGTCCACCAGGATCTTGACCACGGCCAAAATATCCTCATTCGTCAGCACCATCGGGCCGGTGGACTCGTCGCGTCCCACCTTGGCGTTGAACTTCATCCGGCCGACGCGCGACAGGTCGTACGTGTCCGGGTTGTAGAACAGGCGCTGGAACAGGGCCTGTACCGCGTCTTCGGTCGGCGGCTCGCCGGGTCGCATCATGCGGTAGATGGCGACGCGGGCGGCGAATTCGTCCACCGTCTCGTCGATGCGCAGGGTCTGCGACATATACGCGCCCTGGTCGAGTTCGTTGGTGTAGATGACCTGCAGGTCCTGCACACCGGCCGTGCGCAGCTTCTTGAGCAGCACTTCGGTCAGCTCGTCGTTGGCCTTGGCGATGATCTCGCCCGTGTCGGCATCAACAATGTTGCGAGCCACCACGCGGCCGACCAGAAAGTCTTCCGGCACGCTGATGTGCGTGGTGTTGGTGGTTTCCAGGTCGCGGGTGTGACGGGCCGTCACGCGCTTGTCCTTGGCGACCACGACCTTGCCGGACTTGTCGGTGATGTCGAAGCGGGCCACTTCGCCGCGCAGGCGCTCGGGGACGAATTCCATCTGCGCGCCGCTGTCCATCAGGCGGAAGTTGTCGTTGACGAAAAAGTTCGCCAGGATCGATTCGGGGGTCAGGCCGATGGCCTTGAGCAGGATCGTCACCGGCATCTTGCGGCGGCGGTCGACGCGGAAATACAGCACGTCCTTGGGATCGAACTCGAAGTCGAGCCAGGAGCCCCGGTACGGGATGATCCGGGCCGAGAACAGCAGCTTGCCTGAGCTGTGGGTCTTGCCCTTGTCGTGCTCGAAGAACACGCCGGGCGAGCGGTGCAACTGCGAGACGATCACGCGCTCGGTGCCGTTGATGATGAAGGAGCCCTTGTCGGTCATCAGGGGCACTTCTCCCATGTAGACCTCCTGCTCCTTGACTTCCTTCACGACCTTGGACTGCGACGTCGACGACTCGCGGTCATAGATGATCAGCTGGACCTTGGCCCGGACGGCCGACGCATAGGTCAGGCCGCGGGTCTGGCACTCGCGCACGTCGAAAGCGGGCTTGGCCAGGTTGTATTCGAGAAATTTCATCTCGACAAACCCGTTGTGCGAGACGATCGGGAAGGCGGCATCGAAAGCCGCCTGCAGCCCTTCGATGGTCCGCTTCTGGGGGCCGATGTCGGCCTGCAGGAACGCGGTGTACGCGTCCTTCTGCATCTGCAGCAGGTAGGGAACTTCAAGCACGCTGTCGCGGCTGCCGAAGCTTTTGCGGATGCGTTTGCGTTCGGTATAGGAATACGTGGACGTCTGGGCCATGAGATCTCCGGGCTAGCTCTTGCGCAACTGTCTGAACCCGCAGCCGGGCCGGGCTGGGGCGTTCTTGGTGGGTTGGCCACTACCAACCATGGCAGACAGCGATGCATTGCACATCGCCCGAACCAAGGCGTCTTCTGCAGTCGGGGTCAGAAGACACTCGGAAAGACTGGGGAACCTCGTATTGGACCAGTCTTTTCAAGTGTGTTCTCGGGCGCTTCCTAGAAGCACCAAAAGCTGGAGGCCCTTTCGGACGCTCCAGCCCCGGAACGGGATCGAATTACTTCAGTTCGACCTTGGCGCCGGCGTCTTCCAGCTTCTTCTTGGCTGCATCGGCGTCGGCCTTGGGGATGGCTTCCTTGACGGCCTTGGGGGCACCGTCGACCAGGTCCTTGGCTTCCTTCAGGCCCAGGCCCGTGATTTCACGGACGGCCTTGATGACCTGCACCTTGTTCGGGCCGGTTTCCATCAGCTGCACTGTGAATTCGGTCTTCTCTTCGGCGACTGCGGCGGCAGGGCCGGCACCACCAGCGGGGGCGGCCATGGCCGCGGCGCTGACACCGAACTTCTCTTCGATGGCTTTCACCAAATCGTTGAGTTCCATGACCGTCATTGCGTCGAGCGAGGTCAGAAATGCGTCTTTATCGAATGCCATTTTGATTTCCTAAGATAGATGGGGTTGGTTGTCGTGCTGTCAAGCTGCGGCTGCTTCGGGTGTCGCTTCGGGTGTCGCTTCGGGTGTCGCTTCGGCCTCGGCCTCGGCACCACCACCTCGTTTCGCTGCCAGCGCGCCGAGCACCACCGCGGTGCGCGAAATCGGCGACATGAGCAGGCCGCAAAGCTGGGCCAGCAACACTTCCTTGGAAGGAATGTTGGCCAGCTGCTTGACGCCGGCGACGTCCAGGGCCTTGCCTGCGAATACTCCACCGCGAATCACCAGCTTGTCGTTGGTTTTCGCGAAGTCAGCCACCACTTTCGCGGCCGCCACTGCATCCACAGAGAAACCGTAGATCAGCGGACCAGTCATCTGGTCACCCACAACCTCGAACTGGCTCCCTGCGACAGCACGGCGGGCCAGGGTGTTTTTCAGAACACTCAGGTTGACGCCCTTGCTGCGCGCATCGTTGCGCAGTTTGGTCATGTCAGCGACCGTGATGCCGCGGTATTCCGCCATCACCAGCGTTTGAGCTTTAGCGGCGAGGCCGGTCACTTCGGTAACGACCGCTTCTTTCTCACTGCGATTCAGACTCAAGGTCTTCTCCTTAAAGTGCCTTCGGATCCGGGAACCCTGGGGCACGCCTTACCTGCAGCGACCAACTGTCTTCAGAAATCTCTCGACTCCATCTGCAGCGGGATCGCCATCTGCGTTGGCTCGAGTGCTCGGGGCGAACCCCTTGAACTCTTCAATTAAGCGCAGTCGCCTGCGCGCCAACGGTCTTGGATGGCCTGGCGGAACCCGCTTGCGCGCTTTCCGCCAGCCCACCACACCGGGCTTGCCTTGCGGGCTCGCCCAATTTCTCGCGCCCGGGCCCCTCCGGCAGCCCGGCCGCTCGTTACGCCGTGATGGTTTGCGTGTCCACCCGGACACCCAGACCCATCGTCGACGAAACCGCCACTTTTCTCAGGTACACACCCTTGCTCGACGCGGGCTTGGCCTTGGTCAAAGCGTCCACCAGCGCCACCAGGTTGCCCTGCAGCTTGTCCGCATCGAACGAGCGGCGGCCGATGGTCGCGTGGATGATGCCGGCCTTGTCGGCGCGGAATTGCACCTGGCCAGCCTTGGCGTTGCGAACGGCTTGCGCAACGTCCGGCGTCACGGTGCCGACCTTCGGGTTCGGCATCAGGCCACGCGGGCCCAGGATCTGGCCCAGCGTACCGACCACGCGCATGGCGTCCGGCGCGGCGATCACCACGTCGAACGGCATGTCGCCGGCCTTCACACGCGCTGCCAGGTCGTCCATGCCGACGATGTCGGCGCCGGCCGCCTTGGCTTCTTCAGCCTTGGCGCCCTGGGCAAATACGGCCACGCGCTTGGTCTTGCCGGTACCGTTGGGCATCACCACGGCGCCGCGAACCACCTGGTCCGATTTCTTCGGGTCGATGCCCAGCTGCACGGCCACGTCAATGGATTCGTCGAACTTGGCCGTGGCGGCTTCCTTGACGATCCCCAGGGCGTCTCCCAGCGGGTACAGCTTGTTGCTGTCGGCCTTGCCTTGCAGGCCCTTTTGTTTTTTGGTCAGCTTGGTCATTTACACGCCCTCCACAGTCACGCCCATCGAACGGGCAGAGCCAGCCAAGGTGCGCACCGCGGCGTTGAGGTCGGCCGCGTTCATGTCCTTGAGCTTGGTCCTGGCGATTTCCTCGAGTTGGGCCCGGGTAATCTTGCCGACCTTGTTGTTGTGGGGCGTGGCCGAACCCTTGTCCAGCTTGATGGCCTTCTTGATCAGGACCGTCGCGGGCGGGGTCTTGATGATGAAGGTGAAGCTCTTGTCCGCGAACGCGGTGATCACCACCGGCAGCGGCAGGCCGGGCTCGACGCCCTGGGTCTGGGCGTTGAACGCCTTGCAGAACTCCATGATGTTCAGGCCGCGCTGGCCCAGTGCCGGGCCGATCGGCGGCGACGGATTGGCTTTACCAGCTGGCACTTGCAGCTTGACAAAACCGACGATTTTTTTCGCCATGGTCTTTGACTCCTTGCGGGTGATGACGCCGGGCACAAGGCCTCGGCTCCCCGGGGTTTGACAGCTCTACCAACTACACTTTTTGCCGAGCCGCGGAAGCAAAAAGAACCAATCAGTTCAGGACAGGCTCTACGCCTTTTCGACCTGACTGAATTCCAGTTCGACCGGTGTCGCACGTCCGAAGATCGTGACCGACACACGGACCTTGTTCTTCTCGTAATTCACTTCTTCGACGGTGCCGTTGAAGTCGGTGAACGGACCGTCCTTGACGCGCACGTATTCGCCGACCACGAACTCCACCTTGTGGCGGGGCTTCTCGGTGCCCTCTTCCATCTGGCCCAGGATCTTTCCCACTTCCTCTTCGGAAATGGGGGAGGGGCGATTCTTGGCGCCGCCGACGAAACCGGTCACCTTGTTGGTGTGCTTGACCAGATGCCAGGTGTCGTCGTTCATGATCATCTGGACCAGCACATAGCCGGGGTAGAAGCGCCGCTCGGACGTCTTCTTCTGGCCGTTCTTGATCTCGACCACTTCTTCGGTGGGCACCAGGATGTCGCCGAACACGTCCTGCATGCCGGCGCGCAGGATGCGCTCGCGGATGTTGCGCTCGACGGCCTTTTCCATGCCCGAATAGGCATGAACCACATACCAGCGCAGGTCGGGGTTGACGGGCTTGGCGGGAGCCGTGGGCTGCGAATCGCCAGCCAGGATTTCGATGTCACTCATTACTTTTTCCACCCCAGAATCGCGTCATAGAACAGCCACTCGAGCGTCTTGTCGGTGAGCCACAGGAACAGCGCCATGATCACCACGAAGCCGAACACATAGGCGGTCATCTGCATGGCCTCCTTGCGGGTGGGCCAGACGACCTTCTTGACTTCCTTCCAGGAATCGCGGCCGAATGCCACGAACTGCTTGCCGGGTTCGGACACCATGAACACAACCAACGCGGCAACCAGGCCCAGGATCAAGGCGCCCCACTGGACGACCTGGCCCTGCTTGCCGAGCAGATAAAAGGCCGCCAACGCGCCGATGACCAGCGCGAACGCAGCGGCCAGCTTCGCCTTGTCGGCGGTGGTACTGACGGTTTCAACTTGAGAAGTGACCATTTACCGCGTTTTCCTGCTTCAATTCAATGCGTCTTTTGAGACGCCAAACCCGCCGGTCAAGGCGGGTTGTTTTTGTGGCCGGCCTTTCGTGGCCGGCCCGGTAAGCCACTCAGGTGGCAGGGGCAGTAGGAATCGAACCTACAACCTTCGGTTTTGGAGACCGACGCTCTGCCAATTGAGCTATACCCCTACTTGATCAGTTGAGGACAGGGCAAATTGCTTCGCAATCTTGGTCTGTCCCACAAAGTCTTCAGTTCGCTCCAACACAAAACGTCCCTGCTTCGCAGGGACGTCCTTTGACGATTTACTCCAAAATCTTGGCGACCACGCCAGAGCCCACAGTCTTGCCGCCTTCGCGGATGGCGAAGCGCAGGCCTTCCTGCATGGCGATCGGGTTGATCAGCTTGACGGTGATCGACACGTTGTCGCCGGGCATGACCATTTCCTTGTCCTTGGGCAGCTCGATGGCGCCCGTCACGTCCGTGGTGCGAAAGTAGAACTGGGGCCGGTAGTTGTTGAAGAACGGCGTGTGACGGCCACCTTCATCTTTGCTCAGCACGTAGATCTCGGCAGTAAAGTGGGTGTGCGGCTTGACGCTGCCGGGCTTGCACAGCACCTGGCCGCGCTGGACTTCTTCGCGCTTGGTGCCGCGCAGCAAGATACCGACGTTGTCGCCGGCCTGGCCCTGGTCCAGCAGCTTGCGAAACATCTCCACGCCGGTGCAGGTGGTCTTCATGGTGGGGGTGATCCCCACAATCTCGATTTCCTCGCCGACCTTGACGATGCCGCGCTCGATCCGCCCGGTCACCACGGTGCCGCGCCCGGAGATGGAGAACACGTCTTCCACCGGCATCAGGAAGGCGCCGTCGATGGCGCGCTCGGGCTGGGGAATGTAGCTGTCCATGGCGTCGGCCAGCTTCATGATGGCCTGCTCGCCCAGCACGCCCTTGTCGCCTTCCAGCGCCAGCTTGGCCGAGCCGTGGATGATCGGGGTGCTGTCGCCAGGGAAGTCGTATTTGTCCAGCAGCTCGCGCAGCTCCATCTCGACCAGTTCGAGCAGTTCGGCGTCGTCCACCATGTCGCACTTGTTCAGGAACACGATGATGTAAGGCACGCCCACCTGGCGGGCCAGCAGGATGTGCTCGCGGGTCTGGGGCATCGGGCCGTCAGCGGCCGAGCACACCAAAATGGCGCCGTCCATCTGCGCGGCGCCGGTGATCATGTTCTTGACGTAGTCGGCGTG
>JANXVP010000474.1 GCA_025351615.1 Ramlibacter sp.
AGGACGGCCAGTACCAGCACTTCAAGGCGATTGCCGAAGCGACCGGCGAGCTGCCGATCGTGCTGTACAACGTGCCCGGCCGAAGCGTGGCGGACATGGCGCACGACACCGTGCTGCGGCTGGCCGAAGTGCCCGGCATCGTCGGGATCAAGGAAGCAACCGGCGACATCGAGCGGGCGCAATGGCTGATCCGCGACGTGCCCGCCGGCTTCTCGGTCTATTCCGGCGATGACCCGACCGCCGTGGCCCTGATGCTGTGCGGCGGCCAGGGCAACGTCAGCGTGACCGCCAATCTCGCGCCGCGGCTGATGCACGAGCTTTGCGTCGCCGCTGTCGCCGGCGACACGGCGAAGGCGATGGCGATCCAGTTGCGATTGATGCCGCTGCACAAGCACCTGTTCGTCGAGGCCAATCCGATTCCCCTGAAGTGGGCGATGGCCCGCATGGGCCTGTGCGGCCCGGCGATCCGCCTGCCCATGACTCCCCTGACGCCAGCGAGCATGCCGGTCGTTGAAGCAGCCTTGCGTGCGTGCGGCCTGCTCGCGTGAGCGCACCCTGAATTGATCCATCCTGAAGGACCTGAATTGAAGCAATTTGCAAAACTCGCGCTGTTGACGCTGTGCGCCGCACTGGCTGCCTGCTCGGCGCTCGAGGGCGAAAAAATCAACTACAAGAGCGCGGGCAGGGGCGTCTCGCTCGAAATCCCGCCCGACCTCACGCAACTGTCGCGCGACTCGCGCTATGTGGTCCCCGGTGGAGCAGTCACCGCCAGCAGTTTCCAGGTCGGCCAGGCCGCGCCCGGTGTTCCGACCGCTGCCAACACCATGGGCGACGTGCGCATCGAACGGGCCGGCAACCAGCGCTGGCTGGTGGTGAACCGGCCGGCCGACCAGCTGTGGTCGCCCGTGCGCGAGTTCTGGCAGGAAAACGGTTTCCTGCTGACGCTGGACGAGTCCAGCCTGGGCATCATGGAAACAGACTGGGCCGAAAACCGCGCCAAACTGCCGCAGGACTTCATCCGCGCCACGCTTGGCAAACTGGTGGACTCGGTCTATTCCACGTCCGAGCGGGACCGCTTCCGCACCCGGCTGGAGCGCAATCCGGCCGGCGGGACCGAGATCTACGTCAGCCACCGCGGCATGGTCGAGGTTTACAACAACGCAGCCAAGGACCAGACCGTCTGGCAGCCGCGAGCGACCGACCCCGAGCTGGAAGCCGAATTCCTGCGCCGCCTGATGGTCAGGCTCGGCGTGCCGCAGGAACAGTCGAAGGCGCTGGTCGCCACGGGCGCCGCCAAGCCGACGTCGCGCGTTTCGAGCGTGGACAACGCACCGGTGGTGCTGATCGACGAAGGCTTCGACCGCGCCTGGCGCCGGGTCGGCCTGGCGCTGGACCGCACCGGCTTCACCGTTGAAGACCGCGATCGCAGCCAGGGCACCTACTTCGTCCGCTATGTCGAACCGAATGCGGACCGCAAGGAAAAGGGCTTCCTGGGCAAACTGTTCAGCCGCGACGACGCCGCTGTGGCACCGCTGAAATACCGGATCAATCTGAAGAGCCAGGGTGAGTCGACCACGGTGTCGGTGCTCAATGCGACCGGCGCCCCCGAGAGCTCGGCCAACGCTCAGCGGATCGTCCAGGTGATCGCGGACGACCTGAAGTAAATGCTTCGTTTCAAGAGCCTGGGCAGCGGCAGTTCAGGCAACGCCACCGTCGTCCAGGCGCGCAACGGAACGGGTACCACCCACCTGCTGGTCGACTGCGGCCTGGGCCTGCCCCAACTGGACAAGCGGCTGCGGCAGGCGGGCATGTTGGCCGACCAGGTCGACGCAATCTTCATCACCCACGAACACGGCGACCATATCGGCTGCGCGCGCCAGCTTGCGCTGCGCGAGCGTATTCCCGTGTACATGAGCCATGGCACCTACGCCGCGATCGGCGAGCCCGACTTCGATGGCTTGCTGCGCATCGCCTGCGACTCGCAGTGGTTTGAGGTCGGTGCGCTGCAGGTGCGCCCATTTACCGTGCCGCACGACGCGCGCGAGCCTTTGCAGCTGACCTGCAGTGACGGAGCGGCGCGGCTGGGCCTGCTCACCGACCTGGGGCATGCGACCGCGCACGTGCTGGAGCAGCTGGCGGGCTGCGAATCGCTGCTGCTCGAATGCAACCATGACCCGCAAATGCTGGCAAGCGGCAGCTATCCGCCTTTCCTGAAACGCCGGGTGGGCGGGGCCTGGGGGCATCTGGCCAACGAGGCGGCGGCGGCCATCGCACTCGCGGTGCAACCGCGCGGGTTGAAGCAGGTGGTGGCTGCGCATCTGAGCGAGCAGAACAACCGGCCCGATGTCGTACGCCAGGTGCTGTCAGCCGCACTCGGGTGCGGCGAGGCCGACATCCTCGTGGCCGATGGTCCGACCGGATGCGGCTGGCTGGCTGCCTGACGCTGCACCGGCGTGTCTCAGGCGGTGAGCGTCGCCAGGCGCTGCGCCATGTCACCGAGCGCCAGCACTTCGCGCACCCCGCCCAGGGCGATCGCCTGCCTCGGCATCCCGAACACCACGCTCGTGGCTTCGTCCTGCGCAATGGTGTGGGCGCCCGATTTTTTCATCTCCAGCATCGCCTCGGCGCCGTCCGCGCCCATGCCCGTGAGCATCACGCCGATGGCGCGCGAGCCGGCGACCCGCGCGATGGACCGGAACAGCGGATCCACCGAAGGCCGGTGGCGATTGACCGGCGGTTCGTCGGTCAATCGCAGCTGGTACCCGCCGAGACGGCGCGCGATTGACAGGTGCCTGCCGCCGGGCGCGATGTAGGCCATGCCGTGGCACGCAGGCTGGCCGTCTTCTGCTTCGCTGACACCGATCTGGCAGATCGAATCGAGACGCTTCGCGAAGGTCTCGGTGAATCCCGGGGGCATGTGTTGCGCGATCAGGATCGGAGGCATCCGAACCGGCAGGTTGACCAGGATTTCGCGCAAGGCTTCGACGCCGCCCGTGGAGGCGCCGATGCCGATCACGCAATCGGTCCCCGCGGGACCCGGCGCACGCACGGCCCGGGGCACGGCGCGCACGGGCGACTGCGGCCTGTGACGCACCACGCGCGAGAGGCCCGCAGCGCGAATCTTCTCGGCGATTTCATGGACGCTCGCTTCGAGTTCGGCCAGGCTGGCGGGCTTGGCGAAAAAATCGACCGCACCGAGCTCCAGTGCACGCAACGTGATGTCCGCGCCTTGCCGCGTGAGCGACGAAATCATGATCACCGGCAGCGGCCGTACCGACATCAGCTTGGCGAGGAAGTCGAGGCCGTTCATGCGAGGCATCTCGACATCGAGCGTGATGACGTCCGGCGCTTTCTGCCGGATCCGGTCGATCGCCAGGACCGGATCGGCTGCGACGGCCACCAGTTCCATGTCCGGTTGCGAAGCGACCACGCGGCCCAGGAAGGCGCGCATCACTGCGGAATCGTCGATGACCAGGACCTTGATCATCGTGTCCTGGCGAAGATTTCGACTTCGCCGCCGCCGGGGGTCTGGTCCAGCTTCGACATGTATTCGCGCTCACGCCGCTGCACCGTGTCGTTGGGAAGAATGTGAAGCTTTTTCAGTTGCACCTTGCCGGTCTGCGGAAAGAAATGCAGCTTGCGGGCATAGACATCGAGCAGGTCGTGCGCCACCACGGGAATGCATTCGGTCGCCAGAAACTCCAGCACGAACTGGCAGTTCTTGGCGCCGACGTCGAGCGATCCGAAGCCCTGCAGCACGCGCCCGCCACCGAAAACCTTGGCAACCATGCGACGGCGGTCGGCGCCGAGATGGATCATCTCGTTGATCAGGACTTCCATTGCGTAGACGCCGAAGCGCGCCGAGGCCTTGACCGGCGATGCGAAAGCGTCGGTGTCCCCCGGCAGCATGAAGTGGTTCATCCCGCCGATGCGCTGGGCGGGATCCCACAGGCAGGTGGAGACACAGGATCCCAGCACGGTGGTGATCGCGGCGTCTCCCGTCGCGGCGTAATACTGGCCGGGGAGAATCTTGACCGCCTCGATCTGGAAATCCCGGTCGAAGTAGCGGATCGGGACGGAGCCTTCCATGAACAGCCGGCCTAAAAGGTCACGCGTTCATAGGCCGTCCGGCCGCAGGAGCGGAAAGCCGGATGGCCCGCCGGAAAGCTTTCGGCATGGCCGACCATCAGCAGGCCGCCGGGCAACAGCATGTCGGCAAAGCGCCCGGCCAGCCGCTTTTGATCGTCGCGGTCGAAATAGATGACTACATTGCGGCAGAAAATCGCATCGAATCGCTCCTGCGCCGGCCAGGCCGGCGACTGCAGATTCAGCTGCGAAAAACGTGTCATCGCACGCAGCTCGGGCCGAATGCTGACCCAGCCCGCGTTCGCGCCGGTCCCGAGCAGGAAATGCTTTTTCAGCCGCTCCGGCTGCAGACCCACGACCCGTTCGTCGCGATACACTCCGCCGCTGGCGGTGGCAAGGACTTCGGAGTCGATGTCGCTGGCCCGGACATCGCCCGCGCAGCCGGCCTCACGCAGCACCATCGCAATCGACCACGCCTCTTCTCCAGTAGAGCAGGCACTGCTCCAGACCCGCATCGGCGCCAGTCCCTTGCGAGCCCGCGCGGCAGCCTTGGCCGCCAGCAGTTCGAAATGATGGGGCTCGCGAAAAAATGCGGTGAGGTTGGTGGTCAGCGCGTTGACGAATGCCTGCCGCTCCGATGCGGTGTCCGCCTGCACCAGCTCGAGGTAGGCGCCAAAGCTGTCGACCCCGTGGGCCCGCAGCCGCCGCAATAACCGGTTGTAGACCATGTTGCGCTTTTGCGCACTGAGCTTGATGCCCGCGTATTCGCTGATCAGGTGGCGCACCAGGGTGAAATCGCGGTCGGCCAGCAGCACCGATGCTTCCGCGTGGGTGTGGCTGTGCAGGCTGGCCGGGACGGATGAAACTGCTGCGGAGGTCCGAAACTGCACCTAGAATTCCTTCCACTCACCGTTGCTGGCCGATGCATGGGCCTGCGGCCGGCCGAACGCTGCTGCGTATGCGCGGGGGAGCGTCGCGGCAGGCCGGACCTTGATCGGATTAGGCTTTGGCGCGGCCGTCCGCACTGCGGCGATGGACGGTGCATCCGAAATGCGTTCGACGTCCAGCCTGAAGCGCGACACCATGTCGAGCAAAGACTTGGCCTGGTCTTTCATCGATTCTGTTGCGGCGGTGGCTTCTTCCACCAGCGATGCGTTTTGCTGCACCGCCTGGTCCATCTGGGTGACTGCGGTGTTGACCTGTTCGATGCCCGCGCTCTGCTCCTGGCTGGCCGCGGCGATCTCCGCGATCAGGTCGGTCACCTGCTTGACCGAGCTGACGATCTCCTCCATGGTCTTGCCCGCCGCAT